>JAVVHK010000062.1:0-8039 GCA_032249525.1 Bacteroidota bacterium
CGCCGCCCGCCGCAGGCGGGCGGCGGCCCCACAAAATACCATCAACTCGCATTCAGAAACCCTACAAGAGGCAGGCTCCTTTTTTCTGAGGAGAAAGGCTTTGGAACTCATGACGCTCGGCTCAAAGGTGTGCTTACTTGGAGAGGGACTTTTAGGAGTCGCTTGGCCCACCAGGATTCTAAGAGCAGGAGCCCAACTGATAAAAGTACCCACCCATACCACTTTCGCCACCGAAGGGTCCAGCTTCGGTTTTCGCTTTGGGCCGTGCCCTCGGGGGCTATTATTCGTGTTTTCAGTCCAGCTACCTCCCATGCTTTGAAGTCTAAGGGTGGGGAAGCAGACTCGGCCGGACTGATATTTACTCCTAAGTAACCTATCCTTTTTCCAGCGGCGTAAATGGCGTAAAGGCCGGCAGGCATGGGGTATTCTCCTATGTGCAGTTCTATTTCTGGGCCGATGCGGCGCTGAGGGGGAATGAGTTCTATCCCACCATTTTCCTGTTTTAGGCGTACAGGGCCTTCGGGAGCTAGGAGGGTGAGGTTTTGGGCATGGCCTAAGAAAGCGACTCCCACTTCGGATTTTCGGCCTCCGCGCAAAGCATACAGCCGCTCCAAAAACACCGGGAAAAGACTTTGTTCTCCGAAGTTGGCCTCCTCCCAGGGGAAAGTAAAGAGATAGATACGGCCTTCTCCCCAGGGGACTTCCCACAGGAGTACTTCGCCGCCATCGGTAGCTAAGATGGGATAGGCTTCTGCTCCCTGAAACTGGTACAATTGTCGTGCCCGAAAGAAAGTCGGTACGAGGCCTTCGGCGGGCCGCTCTCGGAATACGCCTTCCCAGAGCTCATGCCGAAGGGGCCGTAGCCCTTCTGTGGGCCGCTCCAAAGGCTTAGAACCTTGCAGCTCCAGCCGCCGGCTCAGAAAAGACTGGTTCCATCGGGCCAGATGGAGACCCGCCGGCGGAAACACTATAAGCACGCCTCCTTTTTCCACCCAGCTCTCCCAGCGCCCCTCCAGCAAAAGCTGGTCTATCCATACGCCGACTTGGACAGAATCGCTCCACCCCAGCTTTAGCCCTAAGTTCAAAAGCCGGGCAGCCCGCACAAAAGCCGCTGGTACCCCTCCCGTACTCACGACACTTATCCCACGGCCCCCCTCCCCCCCCTCTAAAAGCCCCACAACAAACCGATTGTCAAATGAAGTTTGATCCCCCGCTATTTCAAGCGCGAGGTGGCCCTGCGAAGTAGCCCACGGCATCTCTCGCCAACCAGGACCTGCTATAACCTTGGACCCGCCGCTTGACTGAATGGTGTAGCTTTTACCCTCATCCCCCCTCAGACGCCACCTTAGCACCCGCTGCCCCCCTACATATTGAACCGCCACCGAGTCTATGTACGCATTGCCTGAAAGGTCCAGCGGCATCGGTAGGAGCACATATTCTACCTCCTTTGGCAAAGCCGTTAGCACTCCTACCGACGAGGTCTGAAAGTCCGACAAAATATACACCCGTCGCCGCATCCCCTGCGCCCCCGCAAAATGCACATCTAAGTTCTGCAAGATGCGACTAAGGGGATAGCCCATGTCTGCGGGCTGTACCTCTTCTAAGGCCTCTAACCCTTCCCGTACCGACCGGAATCGCCCCTCTGCATACAGCCGGTCTGTACACAGCAGCTTCACCTCCTCTAAATCCCGCTCCCCTGCTAAAACCCCCTTCAAAAATGTCAGACCTCCTCTAAGGCGATCCCGCATAGACGGAGATACATCCACTACGATGAGCGCTGAGACTTTCCCAGACTGCACCGACAGGGCTGAACTGACAAGCGGCTTTGCAAACACAAATACTATCACCACCACAATCAAAAGCCGCAGGAAAAGTAAAATCAGGTGATTGAGCCTTAGGTAGGGACGAGTGGCTTGAATGAGCTTCTCCAATAGGCGCGTCTGCGTAAAAACATATCGCCTACTCCTTCGGAGGTAGAAAAAATGCACAATGATAGGCACGGCCAGGGCTACCAGCCCCCACAAAAAGGCTGGCTGCAAAAAGGTCATGAGGTCCGATTGGGTTTCACATGGCGCTCAGAGTGGTAAGAAGAACGCACTAAAGGCCCACTCTCCACATAATCAAACCCCATTTGGAGGCCTATTTGCCGGTACATGGCAAATTCTTCCGGCGTGACGAAGCGCTGTACGGGCAGGTGGGCAGGGGTGGGTTGCAGATATTGCCCTAAGGTAAGCACATCGCAGCCGTTTTCTAAGAGGTCCTGCATAAGCTCTAAAATCTCCTCGTGGGTCTCGCCTAGTCCTAGCATGGCGCCTGATTTTGTGCGGAAGCCGGCCTGCTTTGCGCGGCGGATAAACTCCAAGCTCCGCTCGTATTTAGCCTGAGGGCGAACCTGCCGATAGAGCCGCCGCACCGTCTCCATGTTATGCGAGACCACATCGGGCTTCTCTTCTAAAACGCGGTATAGGGCGTCCCAGTTTCCCTTGAAGTCGGGCAAGAGCACTTCAATGGTGGTACCCGGGCAGCGGGTTTTGATGGCTCGGATGGTACGAGCCCATATTTCGGCGCCGCCGTCTTTGAGTTCGTCCCGGTTGACGGAGGTAATGACGCAATGTTGGAGTTTCATGAGTTCTACGGCTCGGGCTACCCGCTCGGGCTCTTCCCAATCCAGCTCCGTGGGTCGTCCCGTCAAAACCGCACAAAATCCACACGACCGCGTGCAGATATTGCCCAAGATCATCAGGGTGGCGGTACCTGCTCCCCAGCACTCGCCCATATTGGGGCAATGCGCACTCTCGCAAACCGTGTGCAGGCGATTCTCGTCTATCACCCGCCGCACAAAACGGTAGTTTTCACCACTGGGAAGTTTTACTTTCAGCCAAGGGGGCTTTTCCGCTGGTCGCACGGCCATATCCCCTCAAAGATAAGCTAAATACCCCATACCCCCGCCTATCGCTTAGCACCTTACCCATGAGAACCCAAAAGAAGAGGCCATTTCCCCACGGTCAGAGAGAGTTTCAGGGTTAGCCCCTCCCAGAGGAGGGGCCTTCACCCTTTAGCGCAGCTCCTCCACTAAAATCTCATACGGCTGCTTGGCCATGACTTCCAGCCGGTAGCGTCCCTTCCCCGTCAAGAATATCACATCTTCATCGGCTGTGGAGACATTGACCAGCACTTCGGAGTAGTCCGGCTTACTTTCGTCATACAAGATGACTATAAGCTCTCCATTGGCCTTGTTTTGCCAGTGTATTTTCCATTCTTTGCCACTGATTTTGAAGTAAGGGGTTTTTTGGGGCTTTTGGCTTTTGATTTTGAGGATGGGGCGCCATTTTTCTTTGATACGTACTTCGGAGCGGGTTATGGTGCCGGTGAGGGGTGGCGGTGTGGTCTCATCACGCTGGGAGAGGCCGCCCGTGCATCCTCCCAAAAGCCCCAGCACCCCTCCTAAGATAGCCAGCTTTCGCCCTATAAACCCATAATAGCTCCTCATAGGGCAAATGTAACCCAGTTTGGGAAATAGCCGATACACAGAGGCTTCCTATCCACAGGTGCCTTCTGTGGAGAGAAGAGACTTTTTTTGTGCTTGTGAGCCAGCTTTATGTTTTGCCCTTTCCGCTTAGTCGCGAGGATAATTTGTACTGGTTGTATCCGCGCTGGTATGAGGCTATTCGGCGGGCGGGGCATGTGTTTGTGGAGCGGGAAGCGGGGGTGCGACCCCTTTTGCAGAAGGCGGGGCTGCCCCCAGACGCCATCTTCCATAGCTATGATGCGCGGCTGGGGGATTGGCCGTGGGAGAGTTATGAGCAGGTTTTTGGGCGCCGGCTGCCCGCCCTGTTAGTAAGTGAGGCGGGTTTGCCTGGGGTAGCCGACCCGGGCTATCAAGTGGTGCAAAAAGCGCATGCTTTTGATTATGAAGTGATTCCTTTGGCGGGGCCGAGTAGCCTCACACTGGCTTTGGCGGCTTCGGGTCTGCCCGGCAATCGCTTTACCTTTCATGGCTATCTCCCTATTGAGAAACGCTCCCGCCGCCAGGCCCTCCAAGCAATCTACCGAGCGGCCCACCACACCACTCAAATATTTATGGAAACCCCCGGCAGGCAGGAAGCGCTCCTTCATACCCTTTGCACAGAAGCCCCCAAACAGCTTTTGCTCTGTGTAGCTCATCACCTTACCTCACCAAACGGCTTCGTCAAAACCCGCCCCGTCAGTCAATGGGAACCGCTCTCTCTGCCTAAGGCCCCCACCCTCTTCCTCTTAGGACCCCAGTCTGAAAAACCACTTCCCCCTTTCTCCCCCTAAGAGGCCTTCTCCAACTTGCTCATGAGCTCTTCCACCCACTGTAGGAGCTTCGGTTCGTAGTAGGCCCAGTACAGCATAGGAGCCTCAGGCTCTTCCCGGTATCTCCGCCAAAAGGCATCCCACACGGGGCTGACCCCCTGCCGCCATCGCAAAGGCACCCCCAACACCGCCGCCTCATAAAACTTCCCCGGAATCTTATCCCGAATGTGCGGCAAAGGCTGATAAAGCCCATACAAGAGCGCCGCATGTCGCTCTAGATTCTGCACTACGGGGTAAGGCACAAAGTAGCTTCGCAGCCAGAGCCACGCTTTGTGGCGATGCAGGTAGCTTCTCAGGCGCGCTTCCTCCTGCTGAGTCTTGATGCTTCCTGCAATTACAAGGGGGATAGTGGGCTTTTGTATGGCTTCCTCTAAGGCATCCCATAGGCCCCAGCTCTCAGTCAAGTTGCCTGTGATGAGGTGATACGTTTTTACGAGGTTGGGGAGGAGGGGAGGAGCATTCTCTACGGGCACAAAGGCATTAGGGAAAAACCGAGCTTTTGTCAAAGGCATAAGGCCTGCATAGGCGTACTCGGCTAGCAAATAGCCGGCGGGGCTGGCCCCTTGAGCCAAAAGCCACACAAGGTAACGAATGCCCCTATGCCGAAGGCGATAAGCGGGGTCCTCCCGAAGATTGGCTCCATAATCCTCCCACACATCCCATATCCATGGTTTGTACCTTTTGAGTCTCAGCAGGGCCGCACTTCCTGGCTCCGTAACTATCACCCAGCCCCGCAGATTGCACATAACTCGCAAATATGAAGGGAGCCAAGGTCTTTGAAGGGGGATTAGGCTCAGGTTGGGGGGATAAGCTGGTGGCGCTATCAGGCGCTCAAAGGTGGTGGAATCTATTTCTTTGACGAGGGGGCCTTCTAAGGAGAGGGGAGGCATTGGCCGGCCCACGAGCTGAAGGGGCCATCGCCGAGCCAAGCTTTGTGCAATACGATAATAGCCCCGGGGATGCCAGATTACATCACGCGCTAAAAGAACCGTGATATAGCTTTGTACCATGGGCAAGGTAGAAATCATTCGGGGAGACATCACGAAAATACAAGTAGACGCTATCGTGAATGCGGCCAATGAGGCGCTTTTGCCTGGGGGTGGGGTTTCGGGGGCGATTCATCGGGCGGCGGGTCCCGAGCTGGCCGAAGCCTGTAAAGCTGTAGCCCCTTGTCCCACGGGCGAAGCCCGAATCACTCCCGGCTTTCGCCTGCCAGCCAAATGGGTCATCCACACCGTGGGCCCTATCTGGCATGGCGGCACCCAGAATGAACCCCACCTACTAGAAAGCGCTTACCGTTCCTCCCTCGCGCTAGCTAAGCAGTACCGCCTCCGTACGGTGGCCTTCCCCTCTATCAGTACTGGCATCTACGGCTATCCTCTGGAAAAAGCCGCCCCCATCGCCCTCAAAGTCCTCTTAGACGAAGCCCCGAACTTTGACGCCCTCTACCTCGTCGCCTTTGACGAAAAAACCTACGAAGCCTACCAAAAAGCCTACAAGTCCCTTACCGCCTCCTAATCCAGCCTCCACTCCCACTCCTCTCCCTCAAAGGAGACTTCCATCCGCGTTTTTTCGGCGGGGAGGGCCTCCCCAATCACCTGCGCCGCAACGCCGTACTCTTTACTTATGGCTATCACCTCCTGCGCTACACTCGGCTCTACATATATTTCCATCCGATGCCCCATGTTGAAAACCTCAAAAAGCTCCCTCCAGGGACGCCGCCCCCTTAGCAGAGCAAATACCGGCGGCAAAGGCAAAAACTGCTCTTTCCGAATGTAAGTGCCCGGAAAATACTTGAGCGCTTTTCGCTGCCCACCCCCTGTGCAATGAACCACCCCATAGATTGCCTTCCGGTGCGTCCGATAGATATCGCGCAGAATGGGCAGATAGGTCCGCGTAGGACTGAGCAAAAGCCGTCCCAGCGGTTCGCCTTCTACAAGGGAGATAAGGGTATAAGAGCCCCCGTACGGCTGGGGAAGGTGCGATTCTATCGTCTCAGGATATTTCTGCTCATACTCTGTGGAAAGTAGCAGATGCCGAGCCGCTGTCAGTCCATTGCATCCAATTCCGCTATTAGGAAACTTCTCATAGGTGGCTTGGCCGTAGCTGGCTAAGCCCACTATGAGGATACGTTTTTCGGGGCGGCGGAAGGGGATAAGCGCCTTTTCGGGCAGCCGAACCGCAGCTACGGCCTCCAGCCCTATCGTCCGAACCACATCCGTCATGTCGGCTGTCTCACCCCCGCCTATCTCCGCTCTAATGCCTATCTCATTGAGCCAGGCCACAGTCTGGTGTACCCCCCGGATCACTCGCTGTACCACCTCATCGGGAATCCGCCAAGCATTCCGCGTAATCACCGTGGAAAACACAAACCCCTCTACGGCGCCTATGCAGGCCAGATCGTCTGTATTCATGATGAGGGCATCTTGGGCCAGACCTTCCCATACGGAAATATCACCTGTTTCTTTCCACCAGAGGTAGGCTAAAACCCCCTTAGTCCCCACTCCATCGGCGTGAAGCGCAAACCGATAGGCCTCATCCCCTGCCAAGTCCGGCAACACCTTCGCAAAAAAGTCCCCCCGCGCTTGCTCTACGTCTTTCAAGAAAGTCTTATGCGCAGAAACCCCCAGATGCCGATACCAGTCGCTCACTCTGCGTCTTTGTTTTTTCGCCGGCCAAAGATAGAAAAATGCACAAAGCGCTCCGGGTGAGTCCGGAGTTCATCCAGGAGTTTTCGGAGGCTGACAGTCGTAGCATCTAAGTTTTTGTAAAGGGAAGGGTCTCGAGCCAGGTGGCCGAGCGTACCTTCACCTTTGTTGATGGCTACAAGGAGGGAGTCTAATTCGTGGGTGACATTTTGAAGGTTTTTGAGGAGGGTGGGGAGATTTTGCGCCAGGGAATCCGACAAGCGATGGGTGCTGGCTAAGATACCCTGAAGAGCAGGATGCAGAGCCTGGATCGTGGTGTCAAGGTTATAGAGGGTGGAGCGAAGGCGCGCCGTAGTGGGAGAGAGTTCCCCCTCCACGGTATGCGCCAGGCCTTGAATACGCCTCACGGCCTGGGGAATAACCCCGGTGTCGGCTATGAGTTTATTGAGGTGGGAGGCGGTCTCGTTGAGCTGAGCTAAAAGCTGGTCTAACTTATCCCGAACTGGCCGAAGCTCTTGAATGGTTTTCTCTATTGTTCCTGTCGCCAGGCTATCTTGGAGGGTATCTCCATCGGCGGCGAGCTTTTCTGCTTGGCCGGGCACCAGCCACAGCCCCTTCGTCCCTAAAAGGTCTAAATTCGTAATGGTAGCCCGGGAGTCAATAGGCAAGGGTATCTCCCGCAGCACCTCAAACTCAATCAGAACCTCCCCCGTCCGGGGATTGAAGCGCAAATCCGTTACTTGGCCTACCTTATAGCCCCGATATAGAACCTTGTCGCTAGTAGAAAGGTTATCCGCATTCTCAAAGACGGCGTAGTAAGTATTGTACCGCTGGAAGATGGAGTGCCCCTTTAGATAGTTGAATCCAAAGAAGAGCGCTACGGCCGCCACGATAAAGAGGAGGCCTATTTGGGCTTCTCGGGAAAGGCGCATTCGGGGCAAAAATAAGCTCTCCACTTTGTCAGCTGGAATTCCGCCCCATTCTCTTAGCTATGCCTATACCTCATCTATTCCAGCAAACAGGCCCTCCCCGCGCTCCCTATTCCTGAGAATG
>JAVVHK010000063.1:0-7949 GCA_032249525.1 Bacteroidota bacterium
CTGCGGGCTGGCCGCCGCCCAAGGAAATGGTATTAGACTAAGGGAGGGTAACGCCCTCCCTGCGTTGGGGCCGACAGCTTTGAGGGAGCGGTGGAACTTCCTCATTTTAGCCGGGGCGAAAAAAGTAAAGGAAGGGGCATTAGCGCACGCGCCATAGCCATCCTATGGCTATAGCACTGAAAAGCAGATTGGGTATCCACACGCTCATCCAGCTTTGGCCTACGCCCGCTGGCCAAAGGCTCTTGGCCAGCGCTAAGAGCAAAACATACACGAAGGCCAGCACCAGTCCTAATCCGATTTGTAGGGCTACGCCGCCGCGCCTTTTGCGGGAAGCGGCCGCCACCCCAATCGCCGTCAAAATAACCGACGCCAGGGGAATAGCCACCCGCTCATGCATTTCTACCTCCAAAAGAGTTGCTACTTCTCCCCCCACATGCGCTTGCCGCCGATACTCCGCCCATAGCTCCTTATACGGCATCGTACGCGTATAAAACTCCGACCGAATGATATCCGCCGGCACCAGCGGCAAAGCCGTATCTACATCACCTACAAAGCGCGGCGCCTTCCCCTCCTCATACCTCCACACCCGAAAAAAACGCCATCTTTTGAGGCTATCTACCCACGCTACCTCTTCCGCCGCATAACGCACTTTTAGCCGGGCATTTTCTATCCTTTCCAAAAGAGCTCCAAAACCCACATGGTCAAACTTATCAAAGGCCCGAATGAAGATATAGCCTTCGGGCGAGAGTTTGATGTGGATTTGGCGCTGATCAAAGTAGGTTCGGTTTTTGATGTAGCGGTACTCAAAGCTCTCAATAGCTCGGACGTTGTGGGGCGTAATCTCCATTTGTAAAAACAGGCTAATAGCGCTTACTAATCCTGCCGCTAAAAGGTAAGGGCGCAGGATGCGGCCTAAGCTCACCCCGCCAGCCATGAGCGCCACAATCTCCGACCGCTGCGCCATCTGCCCCGTAAAAAACAATACCGACAAGAATACCACCAGAGGCGAGAGAAGATTAGCGTAAAAGGGGATGAAGTTTTGATAGTACTTCCAGAGGGCATGCAGAGGCACCTGTCGCTCTATATAGTCATCTATTTTTTCGGCCACGTCAATGGCGACGAGGACGATGATAAGGAGGAGGAGGCTTCCGAGGAAGCTCACGAAGAATTTTTTCCAGATGTAGGCATCCAGTTTTTTCACGATTGGCGGGCGATTTTTTGGAGTTCCTGCAGGGTGAAGAGGGCTTCGATGGGGGTGAGGGTGTTGAGGTCTAATTCTAAGAGTTTTTTGGTGAGGGCGTGGTCGGTATTGGGGGGAAGGTGGAAGAGGGTCATTTCGGAGGTGGGGAGGGGCTGTTGTTTTTCGAGGTGGCGGAGGATGGTGCGGGCGCGCTGGATGAGGGAGGGGGGGAGGCCTGCTTTTTCGGCGACGGATAGGCCAAAGCTGCGACGAATAGGCCCGGGCCGCAGCTGATAAAGGAATATCAGTTTGCCGCTGCGCTCTTCTACGGCTAAGTGGTAGTTCCGTAGGCGGGGCAGGGCCTTCTCTAAGTCGGTTAGTTCGTGGTAGTGGGTAGCGAAGAGCACCCAGGGGCGGGCCCGGGGATTTTGGTGGAGGTATTCCAGAATCGCCCATGCGATGGCGAGGCCGTCATAAGTGCTTGTGCCCCGTCCCACTTCGTCAATGATTACAAACGACTGGGAGGTGGCTTGGTGGAGGATGCGGGCGGTTTCGGTCATTTCTACCCAGAAGGTGCTTTGGCCAGCGGCGAGGTTGTCGGAGGCGCCTACGCGGCTAAATATTTGGTCTACGAGGGTTAGTTCGGCCTTTTGGGCGGGCACGAAAGACCCTATTTGGGCTAAGAGCACGATGAGGGCATTTTGGCGCATATAGGCGGATTTGCCGGCCATATTGGGGCCTGTTAGCAGGTAAATGGTCGTCTGTTCAGAGAGGTGGAGGTCATTAGGCTGGTACGGCTGGTGTGGAGGGAGAAATCGCTCAATGACGGGATGACGGCCTTTTTCAATGGAGATACGGCGCTCCGAGGTAAAGCGCGGACGAACATAGTTATATTCTCGGGCGGCGTGGGCAAGGGCTAAGGTCGCATCCAAAGCCGCTACCCAGTGAGCTATCTTTTGCAGAGCGGGGAGGTAAGGCCGAAGTTTTTCCAGAAGTTCCTCGTATAGGGCTGTTTCTCTTTCTATGAGACGGGCTTCGGCCGAGGCTATTTCAGCGGCTAAGGCTTCTAACTTATCGCAGGTGTAACGTTGTCCTCCTGCGGGAAGGTTCTGCCGCAAGCGATAGTCTGGAGGGACTTTATCGCGAGCACTGGGCGGAATCTCAATGTAGTATCCAATGTGGCGGTTGGAGGCTATTTTGAGGGAGCGGATGCCGGTGCGGAGTTGTTCTTCTTCTTTGAGGGCGTTGATGGCGGCTTCGGCGTCTTGGAGGAGGCTGCGAGCGCGATCCAGCGAGGCGTCTACGCCCGGGCGAATCACTTCGCCTGTGCCGGGCTTTTCACCAGTGTAGGGTGGCTCCGGCGAAATTTGAAGATAATGCTCAATCAGCCTCACCACCTCTTGGGCGATGGCTCCATCTACGCTTTGCCAAATAGGAGGGAGGCTCTCATAGATGTCCAGAATTCGCCGTAGCCCCCAGTAGATTTGGGCTATTTCCCGAGGCGTAGAGCGCCGGGCGGAGAGCCGAGCTACCCTCCGCTCTAAATCCCCCACTTGCTTTAGCGTTTCGAACCAGTTTTTATAGGCCTGGGGCTGTTGGTACAGGGCTTCCAGCTTATTGAGGCGCTCTTCAATCCGTTCCAGTCGTCGCAGCGGCATGATGAGCCATTGTCGCAAGAGCCGATACCCTGCCCGCGTAGCGGTATGCCCCAAAACTTGTAAGAGACTCTTCCCCTCCGGTGTAAGGGGCGATAAGATTTCCAGACTGCGCACCGTAACGGGGTCTAAGAGGAAATACTCTTCTAAGGGCAGCCGCTGAGGAAAAAGCAGATGGGGTAGGTTCGTCTGCCGAAGACTGCGCAAGTAGGCTAATAGGGCAGCCAGTACGGCGGCTTCCACCTTTTTTAGCCGGCGTTGGTCTATTTCGGGTAGCTCATAGCCATACACTTCCCGAAATAGGTCGGGTAGGTTTTGGGGGTCATAATACCAGCTGCCTACGACTTCTACGTGGGTGGCGCCATTGTAAAGGGCGGGTAGAAGGGTGTCTTGCCCTTCGCACACCAAGACTTCTGGGGGGGAGAAGGTAGCCAGAATGTTTTCTATCTGAGGTAAGGGGCCAGCATAATACAGCATGCGGCCCGATGCCGCCACATCGGCCAGCGCAATAGCGGCCTCTTCAGGCATGTAAGACCAGAAAGCCGCTAAATAGCGGGCGGACTCCAACTCCGCGTCCGGAAGCCAGTGCACCGCTGGCGTAGCTATATCTACCACTTCCCGCTTGACGATACCCTTAGCTTTGCGGGGGTCTTCCACTTGCTCACAGATGGCCACCCGATACCCTGCTTCTATAAGCCGGGGGAGGTAGTGATCCAGCGCCCGCATAGGAAAACCCGCCAAAAGCACATCCTCTGCGGCTCCATTATTGCGTTTCGTGAGCGTAATGCCTAAAACCTGCGAAACGATCTTCGCATCTTCCTCAAAAGTCTCATAGAAGTCTCCCACCTGAAACAGTAAGATAGCCCCTGCATGCTTAGCTTTGAGGGCCTGATACTGTTTCATCAGGTCGGTCATAGGTAAGGCATGTCTTTCAAAAGGTCTTGCATGAGGGTCCGCACCCGTTGCGCTTCCGACTGAAGCTGAAACCACCGCTCTCGCGGCTTAGAGCTGAGGTCCTCGTAGGAGAGCCGAGGCATGTACAGCAGGCTGCGCATGCTAAACTTTGGGATATGCGTGATGCGTGTAGGTAGGTTGAGCACGGGGTTTTTGTAAAGGGGGTACAGGTAGGCGGGCTGAAAACGTTTGATAAGGGGAAAGAGATAGGAGGGAATATAAAAGTCCCGTCCCCATTCTTCGGCGCCGCGGTGAACGGTAATGAGGATAGGGGCATTGGTAGCGAGGGCCAGCTCTACAAACTTAGGCGAGCGAAAAGGCCGAATCTCATACACATCCCCCACAATGCAGTTATCGCCCTCAGGCAAAATAGCTATATCATTCACAGGCTGGTCCCGAAATGCCGCTATCACCTTGGCAAAGGTCGGGGGCTCCTCACTTTCAAACAGGTACCTCAAAAGTAGCCGACTAACCCAGAAGCGGTAAAGTCCCCGATGAAACACCCCAAAAGCCCGGCGCTTCCCCCCACCCGCCTCTACAGCTACCCGCAAAAGCCCCAACACCACTGGAATCCATCCCAGCGTCCCCGCATGACTAATCGCATGAACAACTTTGGGATACTTGTTCATGACTTCCTTCAGGGGAGGTTCGCTTTTGTAGATGATTTCGTCAAATAGGAGGGGATAGATCCATCGTACCTTTGCATAGAGGTCGGATAGCTGGATAGCTATCCCTTCTCGGGGCATGGCCCGAAAATACGAAAAACCTGCCCGCTTTTCCGGCCAAACCTATGGGGGTTGTACTTTTGTTGCAGAGAGGCGCCTTATGCGAGGCCTGGGGAAGCTATTCATACTACTTGGCTGGAGCTATGGGCAGGGAAGTTTTACGCTGAGTGGGTATGTGCGCGACGCTTCTAACCGGGAAGCGCTCTCAGGGGCTAAGGTCTTCATAATAGAGCGTCAAGCGGGCGTCCTCAGTAATGCTTATGGCTATTATGCTATCAAGCTTCCGGCGGGCCGATACACGGCTGTTGCGCAGTTTGTAGGCTATAAAGCCGAAACCCTGCAAGTAAACCTAAACAGAGACATTCGTCACGACTTTTTTCTCAGTGAGGAGGGTGTTACGCTCAAAGAAGTACAGATTGTAGAGACTTATGAGCAGCGCCGCTTTGAGAGTGCGGCCATGAGCCAAAATCGCATTGATGTGCAGCAGCTGAGGAAACTTCCGGCTTTCTTTGGAGAGGTGGATGTGCTGCGCTCGCTGTCGTTTTTGCCCGGAGTAACGACGGCGGGGGATGGGAGTGGGAGCTTTTTTGTGCGGGGAGGTAGCTTTGACCAAAATCTCGTGCTTCTGGATGAGGCCGTCGTGTATAATCCCGGGCACATCGGGGGCATTTTCTCGGCTTTCAACGCCGATGCCTTGCAAGAGGCTCGTCTTTACAAGGGTTATATGCCGCCGGAATATGGAGGGCGACTTTCTTCTGTTTTGGATGTGCGTTTGCGGGAAGGGACTTCGCCTAAGTGGCGAGCCAGCGGCGGAGTCGGGCTTATCTCCTCTCGCCTGAGCTTAGAAGGCCCCCTCCTCAAAGACCGCATGGGTTTCCTCTGCACTGCTCGTCGCACCTATGCCGATCTCTTCCTGCTTTTTGCCAAAGACCCTGCCCTGCGCTCCAGTAAGCTCTACTTCTACGATCTTACCGCCAAACTCCACTACAACCTCTCCGACAAACATCGCATTTATCTCTCGGGCTATTTTGGGCGCGATGTCTTCCGGAGTGCCGAGCTGATAGACGTGAGTTGGGGCAATGCCACGACCACCTTCCGATGGAACTGGATTGCCTCTCCGCGCCTTTTCGTGAATACTTTTTTGTCGTATGCTAAGTACGATTATGCTTTTGGCCTGGAACAGGGCAATAACCAGGCTCGCTATTCGGCCGGGATTGAGGATATAAGCTGGCGTAGCGATTTTGATTACTTTCTTTCCGAGCGGGTAAAGCTGCGCTGGGGGGGCGGGCTGGTGCATCATACTTTTTTGCCGGGTCGGCTGGACCCCACTTCGGAATCCTCCAATGTGCGGCCGTATCGGGTGCCGTCTTTGCGGGGGATGGAGGCCAGTACCTATCTTCAAGCTTCTGCGAGGCTCTCGGCTCGCTGGCTTTTGGAAGGAGGGCTGCGCTGGGCTGGATTTGCTTTGCTGGGACCTGCTACCCTCTACACCTTTGAGCAGCGACAACCCCGCGATACCCTCTTTTTCTCTGCTAATCAGATTGTCCAAGCGTACGGCGGATTAGAGCCTCGTCTGAGTGTCCGATATGCTCTTTCGGACCTATGGGCCTTCAAAGGCGCCTTTGCCCGCGTGCGGCAATTTCTTCACGTAGCGACCTACTCGCCCGTAGGGCTACCTACGGATATTTGGTGGCCTTCTACTCGCAATATCCTGCCGCAGGATGGCTATCAGTACGCCCTGGCCCTTCAGAGCACCCCTCGCTGGAAAGGTCATCAATGGGACCTGAGCTGGGAAGTGTTTTATCGGCAGATGTACCACATTCTGGATTTCCGTTCGGGGGCTGACCTCATTCTCAATCCCCAGATAGAACGGGACTTAGTCCAAGGGCGGGGCTGGGCCTACGGCGCCGAATGGATGCTCCAGAAGCTCACAGGCCGCCTCACCGGCTGGATCAGCTATACGCATAGCCGCACTTTCCGCTACATTCCCGAAATCAGCCCCAACCCCTTCCCTGGCTATGTGGATCGTCCCCACAGCGCTACCCTCGTCCTGCAATATGCCCTCTCTCCTCGCTGGGAAGTGGCTCTTACCGGCATCTATGCCACAGGCCGCCCCATCACCGTACCCGTCGCTAAATACGTCTATGACGGTCAGGTCCTCGGGGTCTATAACGAACGCAACAGCCGCCGCATGCCCGATTACCACCGCTTAGACTTCTCTATCACATGGACCGCCCCCAAAAAAGAAGGCCGCCGCTGGACATCCAGTTGGAACTTCGCCGTCTATAATCTCTATGGCCGTCGTAATATGTGGGCCTTGCGCCTTCGCCAAGACCCTGACGACCCCTCCCGTCAGCGCGCCTACAACCTATACCTCTTCCGATGGGTGCCCGCCATCACCTATAACTTCACCTTCCAATAAACCCCTCCTCCCATACCTTTGCCTTGTGGTCGAAGTCGCCATAGAACCCTCCTGGAAAGCCGCCCTCGCCGAAGAGTTTCAAAAACCCTACTTCCAGGCCCTCGTAGCCTTCCTCAAAGACGAAAAGAAAAAAGGAAAAATCATCTATCCCCCTGGTCCACAAATCTTTCGGGCTTTTGATTTATGTCCGCTTCCGAAGGTGAAGGTGGTGATTTTGGGGCAAGACCCGTATCATGGTCCCGGGCAGGCCCATGGGCTGTGCTTTTCCGTGCCAGCCGGTGTGCCCTTTCCACCCTCTTTGCAGAATATCTTCCGGGAGCTTCATGAGGACCTGGGGGTTCCTATGCCTACCAGTGGCGATCTTTCCCCTTGGGCGGAGCAAGGCGTCTTCCTTCTCAATGCCATCCTCACCGTAGAAGCCCATAAACCCGCCTCCCATAGAGGAAAAGGCTGGGAAATCTTCACGGACCGGGTAATTCAAATCATCTCCCAAAGTCGCCCGCATGTGGTCTTCATGCTCTGGGGCCAATATGCTCGCAGTAAAAAGACCCTCATAGATGCTTCTCGCCACCTTATTCTAGAGGCGGCGCATCCTTCGCCTTACTCAGCAGAAAAAGGCTTTTTCGGCTGCCGCCACTTCTCTAAGGCCAATGCTTTCCTCCAAGCCCACGGCTTAGAGCCGATTCGCTGGAGCCTACCATGATCATTCGGATCGTACAAATGGAGTTTCGTCCGGAGGCGTTAGAGCAGGTCCGAAGCCGCCTTGTAGAACAGGCTTCTAAAGTGCGAGCTTTTCCGGGGTGTTTGGCGCTGGCCCTCCACCCGGATGCCGAAAATCCTAACATCTTTTACTCTGTGAGCCACTGGGTAGATAAGGAGGCTTTGGAAGCCTATCGCCGTAGTGCGCTTTTTCGGGAGTTTTGGGCAGAACTGAAAGCACATTTCGTTCAGCCGGCGCGGGCTTTTACCTTAGAGCCCTCGTTTCTTGCGCTTTAGCTTATTATAGGCTTTCT
>JAVVHK010000064.1:0-7914 GCA_032249525.1 Bacteroidota bacterium
GGAAATCACTGTATTATCGCAAGTCCAGGAGTAAGTACATCCATAACACACCCACCGGGTAGGGCTATCGTTATCTAAGCTGGTTTGATTCGGATAGACGGGGAAAGAGACGCGCAGCGCATCTATGTTCATATCTACGGGTGTGAAGAAGACTAAGTGCTCATTGTAGCCCTCCTCGCTTCCAAGCCCACAGGCGTCAAATAGGATATAGCGCAGATAAGGGCAGGTGGTAGGGTCTCCTTGTGCCCAGAGTCCCACCGGCAGAAGCAAAAGCCAAAGGCGGACCTTAGCCATACCTCTGCAAAGCTATACTCTCTCTGTGAAGTCAACGTGAAGAAGGGGGTGCTAACTTTGCAGGATGTACTTAGGCAAGGGCGTAGAGATAGATGTAGATGGGGCATGGATGGAGGGTGGTGGGGTGGGGTATGGATTGGTGATTCGGCGGGATGGTGAGGAGGTGTATCGGGGTGGGGGGCCTGTGCCGGCTGACCCGGACCTCCTTGGTCATCGGCAGATAGGCGGCGAAATCTACGCCGTCGTAGAAGCCCTGCGCTGGTGTGTGCGCCATAAAGTGCCTGCCTGCACCATCTACCATGACTACGAGGGCTTGGAGGCGTGGGCGACCGGACGCTGGAAAGCTAAAACCCCCCTCACAAAACGATACGTGGCCTTTCTACGGCAGGTGCGGGATAAAGTCCAGATCACCTGGGTAAAGGTTCCTGCCCATGCGGGCCACCATTGGAATGAGGTGGTGGATCAGCTGGCTCGGGCAGGAGCCGCCCAAACACCCGCACCTCCCCCTCCTCAAAGTCCGCCTTCGTCAGGGTAACCGGAAGGAGCGCGCCGGCCTCAGCGGGCTTTTCCAGTTCAACCCGCAGGTAGTTTTCGGTCAGACCTTCGGTTTCAGTCTCCAATAAGAGCGTGAAAGTCTGGCCCAGAAGGCTTTGGGCGAAGGTGAGCTTTTTGCGCAGGCTTAGTTCTCGCAGGACTTCGCTGCGGGCCAGGCGCTCGGGCCAAGGCACGCTGCCGGGTAAGTGCGCGGCTACGGTGCCGGGCCGCTCGCTGTACGGGAAAACATGGAGGTAGCTCACAGGCAGGTCTGCGAGAAAGCGCCGAGTCTCCTCAAAATGGAGCTGGGTTTCTCCGGGAAAGCCGACGATGACATCTACGCCAATGCCAGCATGGGGAAAGCGCTTACGGATAGCCGAGATGCGGTTCTCATAAAGGGTGCGGGTATAGCGCCGGCGCATCAGCCGAAGTATTTCTGGGCTGCCGCTCTGAAGAGGAAGGTGAAAATGCGGTGCCCAGCGGGGATGATCGGCTATAAAGTCCAAAATGTCGTCGGAAAGGAGATTGGGCTCAATGGAAGAGAGGCGCAGGCGCGCTACGGAGGGGGGGAGGGAGGCCTCCAGTGTTTTGAGTAAGGTCAGGAAGGGGATACCGTGGGGTTTGCCGTAGTCGCCTAAGTTGATACCGGTGAGGACGATTTCTTTGTAGCCTTTTTGGGCCCAGTGAAGGGCTTCTTGGAGGATAACTTCGGGGGGAGCGCTACGGCTGGGGCCACGGGCCTTGGGAACTGTGCAAAAGCTACACTTATAGTCGCATCCATCCTGGACTTTGAGGAAGACTCGCGTACGTCCCTCTCCTGAGGCACTGGGAAAGAAAGTCCAGGTCCCTTTGCTGGAGGAGGGTAGCGCGGACTCGGGAAGGGGCGCTTCCCGCAAAAGGGCCTCTACGTATTCAGGCAGGCGGGATTTGTGGAGGTTGGGGATAATGGCCTTTACTTGGGGAATATCTCGGAAGGCGTCGGGGTTGGTCTGGGCGTAGCAGCCGGTAACTACGAGGTGGGCATTGGGGGCGATGCGAGCAGCCCGCCGCAGGAGTTTGTGCGCTTTACGGTCGGCCTGATGGGTAACGGTGCAGGTATTGAGAATATAGATGTCGGCGGGCGCATCCCAATCGGTAATAGTGTGGCCCTGAGCGACGAGAGCTCGGGCCAGGGTAGCGCTTTCCGCAAAGTTGAGTTTGCAGCCAAGGGTATGGAGGGCGATGCGGGCCATTAGATGTGAAGAGGTTGGCCTTCGCTGGCACCCAGAGCGGCTTCTTTGATAGCTTCGCTGAAAGTAGGATGCGCTAAAGGCAGCCGGAAAAGGTCTTCCGCTGAAGCCCCATAAGCCAGGCCCGCCACCCCCACGGCAATCACATCGGCTGCTCGTGCGCCTATTACATGCATACCCAAAAGCTGGTCGGTTTTGGCGTCGGAGATAACTTTAACAAACCCCCGTACTTCATGGGCGGCGCGGGCGCGTCCAGAGGCCCGGTAGGGGAATTTCCCCACGCGATAGGGGCGCCCCAGCCTTTCCAGCTCTTCTTCCAGATAGCCTACAGAGGCGACTTCGGGCCAGGTGTAGACAACGCTCGGCACGAGACGATAATCTAAGTGGGGTTTTCGGCCAGCCAATCTTTCAGCAACGAAGATACCATCCTCCGAGGCTTTGTGCGCTAACATGGGCCCCTGAATAACATCGCCAATCGCGTAAATATGCGGGACGGCGGTTTGGAGGTGTTCATTGACTGGGATGCGGCCGCGCTCGTCGGTGCTAAGGCCGGCCTTTTCCAGTTCTAAGCCTTCTGTGTAGGGGCGGCGGCCCACGGCTACCAGCACGGTATGGGCGAAGAGCGTTTTTGGCTCGCCTCCCGTTCGTGGGCGAATAGTCAGAGTTACGCCTTCGGGGCCCACCTCCGCAGCCTCCGCCGTATGCCCTAAAAGAAACTGCACACCATAGTCTGCTGACAGGGCCTTTTGCATTTCGGCGGCGGCCTCCTTATCCAACCCCGGCAAGATTCGGTCTAAAAACTCCACGATCGTTATTTGACTACCCAGCCGCCCATAAATGGAAGCCATCTCTACGCCGATCACCCCTCCCCCGATAATCACCATGGAAGGCGGCACCTCCGGCAAGCTCAGAGCCTCCGTAGAGGTAATAATGCGCTTCTTGTCTATAGGGAGGCCTGGGAGGGGGGTAGGCTTAGAGCCCGTAGCAATGATGATGTGCTCGCCATACAGGCGCGGCCCACCATCGACTTGGATTTCGTTAGCCGAGACGAAGCGCCCATGACCATGATAGACGGCTATCTTATTTTTCTTCATCAGGTACTCAATGCCGCTGACGGTTTGGCGGACGACGGCGTCTTTGCGGGCTTTCATCTTCTCCCAGTTGAGGGTAGGGGGGTCTATTTCAATGCCGTGTTCGGAAAAGTGCTTTCGGGCTTCATAATATTTTTCGGAGGAGTCGAGGAGGGCTTTGGAGGGGATGCAGCCGACATTGAGGCAGGTGCCGCCGAGGGTGGGATAGCGTTCCACGAGAGCTACGGAAAACCCTAACTGGGCGGCTCGAATGGCCGCCACGTATCCCCCCGGACCGCTTCCAATGATGACAACCTGATACCTTTCCATTTGGACAAAGGTAGGAGAGAATTAGCGCCGCTGAAGGGCAGAGCTTTTATACCGCAGGGAAGTGAATGGGATAAGGGGTATCGGTTATGCTTATTCTCTGCGCTCTGATAACATCTTTTGGGGTGGGCAATCGGCGGGGATAGTGTTTATTTCTGGCTATGCAGGTAGGCCTCATCCAGCAAAGCGGCTAGGGCTCCTATGGCACATCCCGACAGGAGAGGGCCCCCTTTATATTCCTTGGAGGTTCGGCGGCTTTAGCCCATCCATTAGTAGGGAATTGGCTTTAGCTATTGGCGTGGGCGAAGACTTTGCGCAGGAGGTCCGTAACCCGGTAGCTCACATCCCGGCGGATGCGGGTTTCGTGCTGGCCGATTTTGAGGAAGAGGCCGTAAAGCGCCTTATCGGTAACATACGCCGAAAGGTCGCGGTTTTGAATGGGGGTTAGGGTGGTGGGAAGGCTATTGTAGAGGTCCACGATTTCGGTCCAGGCTTGCTGGGCGCCGACGCTTTCCATGGCCTCTTGAATGCGAGGCTTATAGCGAGCGAAGAGGGAGTCCCGAGTTTGACTTTCTAAGTAGCGGGTGGCCGCGGTGCTATCGCCTTTGAGGATTTGCATGCCCTGCGTGATGGTGAGCGCCTCTATGGCCTGCCAAAAGATGGGTTTCGCCTCGTCAGCGGCCTCTTCGGCAGCACGGTTCATCTTCAGGACCAAATCCGCTATTAAGTTCTCGCCGCCCGGCAAAGCTTCTATCGCCATCTTTACTTTCCATGCGTCCTCCGGAAAAAGAATGCGAATCAGCGAGTCACCATAGTACCCATCTATCTGATTCAGGTGTCGGGTAACGGTATCGGTGCTGACGCGGAGAGCTTCTTTGAGGCCGGCGACAATTTCTTCTTCGGTGAGGGTGTCCGTGGAGTCAGGGAGCTTGACCTTGTCGCAGCTCGCTATCCAAAGCGTGAGCGCTCCCAAAAGCAGGACTCGTAAGCTCATAAGGCAAATATAAGCATAATTGGCGAAGGATGGCGAGGGACTACTCAGATACTTGTATGAGCGTTATTTTGGCGGCGGCGTACCCAAAAACCCTTATTCCTCCACTACTTCAATCGCCTCCAAGGAGGGGAAAAACCGACGCAGCGGCTCTAAGACGCCTAACTGCAAAGTAGTGCTATTGAGTTCGCAGGTTTGACAGGTGCCTTTGAGACGCACGTAGAGGATGCGGCCGTCCTCGCTTACCCTTACGAAATCTATATCGCCCCCGTCCTGCGCTAGGTAAGCCCGGATGGGCTGGAGGAAAGCGCTCAGCGCCTCTACGGTGGGCTTCACGGGGAGACGGGGGTAGAAAGGGTCGCTAATTCCCGAATGAGCTTTTCGGCAATCTCGTGGTAGGCTTGGCTGAGGGGGGTATCTTTTTCTAAGGCGGGGGGCAGGCCGGCATCGCTCCGTTCTACAATGGCTTCTAAGAGCGGGATTTCGCCGAGAAAAGGCACTTGATACTTTTCGGCTAACATACGGCCGCCTTTTTGGCCAAAGATAGGAAATTTTCTTTCTGGCAGCTCGGGGGTCCAGAAATAAGCCATATTTTCAATGATGCCGGCGATGGGGACTTGGACCATTGGCATGCGAAACATTTGGAGGGCTTTTTCGGCGTCGGCGATGGCGAGCTTCTGCGGCGTTGTAACAATGACAGCGCCTTGTGGCCGAAACTGCTGAGCCATCGTAAGCTGAATATCCCCCGTCCCTGGCGGCATATCTACGATGAGGTAATCCAGTTCGGGCCATGCCGTCTCCAAGAGAAGCTGGCGCAAGGTATTGGAGGCCATAGGCCCTCGCCAGGGAGTGGCTTGCCCCGGCGGCACCAAGAAGCCCAGCGACATGAGGTAAATGCCGTACTTCTCTATAGGAACTAAGTAGGGTTTGCCCTCTATTTCGCGTACCTTGGGGCGAGCCCTTTCTAAGCCCATGAGAATAGGCACACTGGGCCCATAGATGTCGGCATCTAATAGCCCTACCCTTCCACCCCGTTGAGATAACGCAATAGCGAGGTTAGCCGCCACGGTGGATTTTCCCACGCCGCCTTTGCCCGAAGCAATCAAAACCAGATACCGCACTGGTAAGTCCTTCCCGATAGGTGCCAGCGCTCGCGATGTAAACTGCACCTCCACCTGCCACTCATCGCCAAACCTTTCCCGCACAGTTTGCGTGATAGCTTCCTGAAAGTAGCCCTTGAGCGGGCAGGCCGGCGTCGTCAGCTCCAAGGTGAGCGAAAGCCGCTTATCCTCCTCATTCCAGGCATAGCCCTTCACCATGCCCCCATCTACGATATTGACCTTGAGGTCGGGGTCTATCACTGCCCGTAACGCTTCTCGTAAAGCCTCTTCCTGCATAGGAATATCTCTTTTCAACAAAATTGCCTCGCTGGGAAAGCCCCATCAGCCACCCGTCCCAAAAGACTCCTCCGGCCTTCCCCCTGCAAAGCTACAGCAAACCTCTGGCGCAAGCGCCCTCCTACCCCACCGTTTCTAAATCCTACCTTGCACTTTATGGTTCGTCTGCCCTGGCACATTCCTGCGATTCTGGCGGTTACGACTTTTATTCACTATTTGGACCGCAATAACCTTGCTATCATTCTTCCTGAGCTGGCTCGGAGTTTCGGGTGGAGCGACCGAGAGGTAGGGCAGTATGGAGAGTGGATTTTAGGAGCGTTTTATGTGTCTTTTGGACTAACGCAAATATTTCTTAGCCCCTATGCAGAGCGATGGGGGCTGCGGCGGAGCCTTCTGGCATCGGTAGTAGGGTTTTCCGTAGTAACGCTTCTTTTTTATCCGCTGGGGAAATGGGTTCCAGCGATTGTTTTGCTTAGGTTTCTTTTAGGGGCGGCGGAAAGCGTGCACATGCCTACGAATAGCGCTATAGTGAGTCGGTACTTTCCGCCGTCTCATTGGGCCCGGGCCAACTCGGTATACGTGGGTGGGATTCTGGCGGCACTTATGGCAGGGCCTTGGATAATTATCCCGCTGGCGGAGAGGCTGGGCTGGCGCGCGACATTTCTGGTACTGGGGAGTGCGGGGCTTCTGGTGAGCGTGCCCCTTATCCTGCGCTTCATTCCCTCAGAAGATGCTGGGCGGCTCTCCCCCCTCCATCCCCCGGCCATCTCTTGGCGGGAGGCGCTGAAGGGATATGGAGCGCCTCAACCTATCTTCTTCTGGCTTTATGTGACTGCGGGCGCCGCTAATGCCTTTTGCATCTTTGGCATGCTGAACTGGCTCCCCAGCTACCTCCATCGGTATCACAACATCCCTTTTGATGCGCTCAGTGGGCCGCTCTTCAGCGTGTTTTTGGCTGGGATAGTAGGGCTTTTTGGATGGGCCTTCTTAGGCGACCGAATGGGCCAACGCCTTCCCTTAGCGGCTGTAGGACTCTTCCTGGCGGGGATTTGCGTATGGCTCACCGCCTATACCAAATCCACCTCTATTATCCTGGGATTACTGGTGCTGGGAGTCTTTTTCCAGAGCAGTTATAATGCCCAGGAGTTTGCCACCTTGCAAAGCATGGTGTGGGCGCATCGGGTAGGAGCCGCCTCCGGACTCTATAATGGCCTTACCGTGCTCATAGGTGGGGTAGGCGGATCTTTCATCCCCGGGACGCTCATTACAATCACCGGCAGCTTCCCGATGGCGATTCTCAGCATCGCTTTCGGCGCTTGGATGGTAAGCCTTTGCCTGACTCTCCTGTGGTACCTGCAAACTAAATCTCTTTCTCGGCTCCCCCGAGTGTAAAAGAAAACTCGTATCTTCATCCTATGCTTTGGCGGTGTCTGTGGCTTTGGATGAGCGTCTGGGCTTGGGCTCAGACTTACGATCCTAATGAAGTGATAGGGGACGAAGAGTCAAGCGCCCCCCCGCCGGTTGTCGCACGCCGGGAAGAGGCCATTATCACCGTGAATAAAGCCCCTTTTAGCTGGACAGACCCCCTGATTATCAAGGGCGGGCAGACCTACTATATCCATATTCAAGGGCTCAAGCCCGGCTCCAAGTTTATCATTCGGGCCTATAAAGCAGGTCAAAAAGCCGGTGCCGCCCACTTTGACGCCAATGAATATGGGGAAATAGAGTTGGAGGTTACGCTGGATAAAAAGCGCTTTTCTGGGGAAGCCGAGGTAGTGTATTATCCCTCCTCCGGAAAGGAAATTCGGCGGCGCTTCAAGGTGAAAGTAGAGTAGCAACCGCCTCGCTCATGCCCTATTCCCTTCCAAGCGAAAAACGATAGCTACGCTAATCCCATTTCCCTTTATAAACTTTTTGGGCGGCTGCCAGCGCCCAAAGGGCGCGCTGGCAGCCGCTGTGAGGAGGCGCCCATCCCCTCTTCACATCAAGAAAGCCTTGGCTTCAAAATGGTATAATACCATTTGCAATCAGAAACGAGATATTTTGGCCGCTCCGCCCCAAAGGGGCGGAGC
>JAVVHK010000065.1:0-7887 GCA_032249525.1 Bacteroidota bacterium
TTTTATGCGAAGGGCATCCGATATGTGATAGACCTGGTGGCCCTCTCTCGCAAAGAGCTGGAAGATTATTATCCCCGTATGGGCAAGAAAACCCTGGAAGGCATCGAGCGTATCCTGGCAAACTACAATCTCAAGTTAGGCATGGATGTTTCAGCATATCGGAAGTTCATCCCAACTGAAAAAGTCGTATGAGGCACGGCGATAAGATCAATAATCTGGGGCGTAAAAAAGCGCATCGGAAAGCGCTTCTGCGGAATCTGGCGCTTTCTTTGATTAAGCATAAGCGTATTATCACTACCGTGGCGAAAGCCAAGGCATTGCGCCGATATATTGAGCCGCTACTTACCCGAGCCAAGAAAGACACCCAAGCCAATCGGCGTTTGCTCTTCTCCTACCTGCAGGATAAGGAGGCCATAAAGGAGCTGTACGGGACGATAGCCCCTGCTATTATGGATCGGCCGGGGGGCTATACCCGGGTGTTGAAGCTGGGCTTTCGTCAGGGAGATGGCGCGGAAATGGCCTTGATTGAGCTGGTAGACTTCAATCCGTTTCTTGGGGGAGAATCTCTTTCTCGGACGAAGGGGACGAGTCGGCGTCGCCGGCCCGCTAAAGCGAGCTAAATCCTTAGGCCGAGAGAGCTCCCATCCCAGCCTTGAGCTGTTTCTCTACCTCTCTCCCTCAATATTCTCTGAACCGATCTTATGCACCCCTCAAGGAGGAAGTCCTGCTATGCCCGTTTCATGAAGGGAGATTCCTACCTCCTGGTGAAGCCCTCTATCATTTGCGGAAAATGGGCTAATTTTGCAGTGGGAACTTAGCTCAGGGGTTTAGAGCGTCTGCTTTACAAGCAGAAGGTCGGTGGTTCGAATCCACCAGTTCCCACAAAAGGCCCCCTTAGCTCAGTTGGTAGAGCAGCTGATTTGTAATCAGCAGGTCGGCGGTTCGAGTCCGTCAGGGGGCTCAGTTGTTTTTGCAGATTGGGACCTCGTTGTGGCTTACGTACCGGCTGGTTTATAGTTTAGGTGGCGGAGAGGTGCATGGAGTTCTGCATTATCGGTGGGTGGATTATCAGCCGGGTTTTAGTTTTGGGGCGGTGGTGGTGGAATATCCGATAGGGCGTAGGGGTTTTCGGTGGCATGTGAATCCGCGCTGGGAGTATGGGTGGGTTCGGGGGCGGCCAGATGGCTGGCAGGGGCGAGTCTTTGTGATGGGGCAGTACCGATGGCAACGGGGCGCCTGGATGGTGGAAGGCCGCGGCCGGTATGAGTGGTTTTGGGACTTAGATGGGCATCAGGGGCACCATCAGCGGTTTCGGCCAGCGCTATTCTTTGATTATCGGATAGGGGAGGGGTGGCGCGTACAGGGTATGATAGAACCGATGTACTGGGTGCGGCATCGGCGTTATGCGGCGTGGAGCATTAATCAGTGGCGTTTTTTTGGGTGGGTGGTGCTGGGGAAGGGGCTTTTGTGGCGGGTGGGACCGGCGGTGTTTTATCAGCTTCAGCCCCGGCAGACAGTGGCGGTGCTAACGATAGAAGGCCAGATGCGTGTAAAGAAGCCCATCGCCAAAAGTACTTGGCCAACAGGTCAAACTCCACATTCACCCGATCCCCAGCCTTAAGATACTGAAAGGTCGTGTGCCGATAAGTCCAGGGAATAATGGCAATGGCGAAGGTATCCGTATATAGTTTGGCGATGGTGAGGCTAACGCCGTTGATGGCGATACTGCCTTTTTCTACGACGAGGTGGGCGTAAGCTGGGGGAAGCTCAAAGAAAAAGTAAAAGCTATCGTTGGGGAGGGGCTGAATGTCTAAGAGGGTGAGGGTGGTATCAATGTGGCCTTGGACGATATGGCCTTCCCAGCGGCCGCTGAGGGGGAGGCTTCGTTCTAAGTTGAGGGGGCTATTCAGCTCTAAGGTGCCGAGGTTGGTGCGGGAAAGAGTTTCTTGAACGGCTTCTACACAGTAGTAGCGGTGTTTGATGGCGGTAACGGTGAGGCAAGCGCCATTGTGGGCGATACTTTGACCCAGGGAGATTTCATGGACGAAAGGGGCTTCAATCCATAGGCGTTTTCCGCCGGCGAAGGTCTCTATAGCCCGAACGAGGCCAATAGCTTCTATGATGCCGCTAAACATATTATCGGAGTAAGGTGAGGCTACCGCTTTTTTGGAAGGGGCGCTGGTCGCGGGTGTCTAAGGTGGCTTGGATGATGTAGAAGTAAGTGCCTTCGGGGGCGGGTTGGCCGCGGTAGGTGCCATCCCAGAGGTTATTGAGGTCGCGGCTGGTGTGAATGAGATTCCCCCAGCGGTCATAGATAGAGCATTGTATGGCGGCAATGTGGCGATAGATGAAGGGACGGAAGATGTCGTTGATGCCGTCGCCGTTGGGGGTGAAGGTGTTAGGTAGCATGAGGATGGGGCAGTTGTCAAAGCAGAGGGGCTGGCTGAGAGGGCTTTCGTTGCCGCTGGTGTCGCGTGCCGTAAGGGCGAGGCAGACTTTGTGGGTGCCGCTGCCTTGCCAGGTATAGGTACGCTGCGGCTCCCGAACGTAAGCGAGTAGGGTGAAAGGCCCTTGCGGCTCCGTGCTGAGGTAGATGCCATAGCTCCCTACATCGCCGCCGCAGCTGCTGTCGGGTTTAGACCAGGTGATTTGGATGCGGTTAGCTTCGCAGTCGTCTTGGATTTGAAAGGTGGTGGGGTCAGGTAAGCAAGGAGGAATCGTATCCCGAGGGTAGGCACAAGCCTTATTGGAGGCGTTCCAGAGAGGGTCTCTCAGACCACTTACGCCGTAAGAGCCTCGGGAAAGCACATAGTAGCAGTAAGGGGTGTCATTCACAAGCCCTTCGTCTAAGTATGTGAAGGTAGCGAAGCCTGTGGCGCGAGCTGGAAGGGTAGCAATCTGCACGAAGGTACCGGGCTGGGGAGGGTCCGCCCGATAAATGTAGAAGGTGTCATTGAGCCAGGGGACATTTTGAGTCCATTCTAAGAGAATGGCCTTGTCTCTGGGGTAAAGTCGGAGAAAAATGCTGGTAGCGATGTTACTGGTAGCGATTTCCTTATTTTGGCCGTCTAAGAGGCGGACGCGATAGCGATAGGGCGTGGTGCTGGTGGCGAGTGGGAGGTTGGTATCTAAGTAGGTATCTCCTGTGAGGCCTGTGGCGATGGTCTGAAAAGTGGTACCGGTGAATCCGGAAGCTCTTTCCAGAGTGTAGGTATAGGGGGGTGGGAAGAAGACGGAGTCCAAGACAAGGGGGTGGTTCCAAGAGACCCAGATGGCGCCGGTGGTGGGGTCGGTGGTGTGGATGCTGTCTTGGGTCATGAGAGGGAAGTTGATAGGGAGGGTGATGCAGGCATCATCGGAGGGGCAGCTTTCTAAGCGGTCATAGACGGCGCGTAGGCGGTAGCAGTAACGAGGGCTAAACTCTAAGTCTCGGTCAGTGAAGGTCGTGAGGGTGCCGGGAACGGAGCCGACCAAGGTGTAGCCGGTGAGGGGGCTTCGGCAGCAGGGCGTATCGGTGTAGGCTTGAGGGGCTGGCGCCCGGTAGATGCGATAGGAGTCTGGCTGGCAAGGAGGTGGTTGCCAGTTGAGGGTGATCTGGCGGGGGCCCGGCGTCAAAGTGAGGTCTGTAGGCGGTGGGCCATTGACAAATATCTTAGTAATGTGGTTAGCGGCCAAGGGGGGACGATTCGTGAGGTTGTCATGGGCGTACCAGTCTACTTGGTAAAAGCCTGGGCGTATATGAGAACAGTTGGTTTGCCAAGAGAAAAGTGTAGAGACCTGAGGTGGGGAGAAGCCGGTGAGGGGGAAGTTTGCGGGGTTGACGGTGGCGGGGCTGTTGGGGACTTGGAAGGGGCCGTTGAAGCCTTGTCCTCCGTTATTGAGGTAGAAGTAGACGCTGTCGCGGGTGTCGGGGTCTTGGGCCGTGGCGAGGAAAGTCAGGAGCTGTCCGGCGGTGATGCAGGTTTCTGCGGGGGCGATGATTTGAGGGGGATTGTTGATGCAGGGGGAGACGAAGATGGCCATATCCCGGATCACATGGCCGATTTTGCGGCCGCGGCGGTACTCTTCAATGAGGATGGCGACGTTGTAGACGCCGATTTGCTGGGGGGTATTCCAGGTGACGAGGCCTGTCTGGGGGTCAATGAAGAAGTTTCCCCCGAAAGCGCTGGGGAATTGGTAGTTTCCTACGGGGATGGGGTTTTGCATGGTGCCGGG
Source organism: Bacteroidota bacterium (assembly GCA_032249525.1). Taxonomy (GTDB): domain Bacteria; phylum Bacteroidota; class Bacteroidia; order SpSt-205; family SpSt-205; genus JAPYWM01. The sequence goes on from JAVVHK010000065.1 coordinate 4,216, forward strand.
GTCGTACTGTTGGGATGGGATGAGGGAGAAGACGAGGGAGTCGCCGTCGGGGTCGTAGGCGCCGGGGTTGTGGGTCCAGAGGCGGTTGGTGCAGGCATCGTCAATGGGGTCGTTGAGGAGAATAGGGGAGTTATTGCAGCCCAGGAAGGGGTTATTTGTGAATTGCGTCTCCACATAGAAGGAGGTGGCGCCGGAGTTGGTCATGTTGCGTACATTATCTACTCGGGCGAAGTCGGAGAATCGGATTTCGTAGGTGCCGGGTCCTGGGAGGGTGATGGTGGTGATGTAGAAGTTTTTTTTGACGCGGGGTCGCAGGTGGATGCCGAGGCGGGCTGGGGCGGGGCATCCGCTGCCACTGGGGCCGTTCGCGCGGGGGATGTTCCGGATGACTTGGATGAGGGTTTTGGTGGTGCCTGTGATGCTCCAGATTTCTAAGTCTACTTGGCAGCGGTCTACGCCGGCGGCTGCAGAGTCGGTGTAAGTGGTGAGAATGACTCGGTATTGATTAGGGCCGATACATTCGGTAGTAATCTGGCCGGCGAGGTTGTGAGAGGCCCAGGCAAGCCCAAGTAGGAGGAGCCCATAGAGTCGCATAAGAGATAAGATGCCGGCAAAATAAACAAATTTGCGGCGGTGCTTTTGGAAAGGCTTTTAGGGGCGGCGCAGCAGACGGTAGTGGGGCAGCGGGAGGCTTTAGAGCTGCTGTGGGTGGCGCTACTCAGTGGTGGGCATGTGCTTTTGGAGGGGGTTCCGGGCGTGGCTAAGACGCTGATGGCGTCTACTTTAGCGCATTTGTCGGGGCTGAAGTTTCAGCGGGTGCAGTTTACGCCGGACATGTTGCCGTCGGACCTCTTAGGGGGCGTGGTGTATGAAGGGCCTGGGCGTTTTAGCGTGAAGCAAGGGCCGATATTTACGCAGGTTCTTTTAGCGGATGAGGTGAATCGGGCGCCGGCGAAAGTGCAGAGTGCCCTCTTAGAGAGCATGCAGGAGGGACAAGTAACGATAGGGGAGGTGACTTATCAGTTGCCGCGGCCTTTTTGGGTGATAGCCACGCAAAATCCGATAGAGCAGGAGGGGACCTATCCGCTACCGGAGGCGCAAGTGGATCGGTTTTTATTTCGGGTGGAGGTGGGGTATCCGTCGGAGGGCGAGGAGTTGGAGGTGCTTCAGCGCTGGGCGCGTGAGGTGTATCCGCCGCCGCCTGCTCCGATTCTTAGTGCCGAGGAAGTTTTGATGTTACAAGAGCGGGTTCGGCAGGTGCGGGTAGCGCCTGAGTTAGAGCGTTACATGGTGCGGCTTACGCGGGCTACTCGGGATTTGGCAGGGGGAAAGCTCTCTAAGTGGGAAGGGCGTATTAGCTGGGGGGCTTCGCCTCGGGCGGGTTTAGCCTTGCATCGGGCGGCTCGCGCTCGGGCTCTATTGTATGGCCGGGACCAGGTCCTTCCTGAAGACGTTAAGGCTGTTGCTCCCGCTGCCCTCGCCCACCGAATCATTCTCTCCTACGCTGCCATTGCTGAGGGCCTTAGTGCCAGGGCTTTCATTGAAGATCTTCTCAAGCAGGTGCCCTACCAATGAGATTGGCTCCGGTCCATATCTGGCTCTTTGCGCTGCCCGTTATTCTCATGGGCATAGGTCTGATTAACCTTTACTCTATTGAGAATTTTCCTGCGCCGAGCTGGTCGTCTAACTTTTACAAGCAGAGTGTGTGGGCTTTTCTAACGGTGGTGGGGATGATTGTGGTGAGCTTGATAGAAGGGGCTTTTTGGCGCTATTTGGCGTATGTGATTTATGGGGGGGCGTTAGGGCTGATGGTATTGACGGTGGTGATAGGGCGGGAGGTCAATGGTGCGCGGGCTTGGCTGGAGATTGGGGGTTTGCGTTTGCAGTCGTCCGAGTTTGCGAAGGTGGCTACGGCATTGGCTCTGGCCCGATTTTTTGAGGGGCGGCCGGATTTTAGTTGGAGGAGGGGTTGGGATCGCTTTGTGGTTTTTGGGCTGGTGGCTCTACCGATGGGATTGGCTCTCTTGCAGAAGGATACGGGTACGGCGCTCACGTTTGGGGCGTTTGTGGTGCCTCTTTATCGGTATGGGATGAGCGGGTGGATGGTGGTGGGGCCGCTGGTAGTAGGGGGCTTGGGATTTGTGAGTGTGTTGTATGGGTGGAAGGTGGGGATGATCGTGGGGATGGTCCTGGGGGTATTGAGTTTTTGGTGGTGGGGGCGGTGGGGGTGGGCTTTTCTGGTGGGGCTGGGTCTTGTAGGATGGAGCTGGCTTGCCCCAAAAGCTTATGAGCGCATCCTGGCTCCCCACCAGCGCCGACGCATAGAGGTTCTCTTGGACCCCTACAAAGACCCTCGCGGCTCAGGCTGGAATGTCATTCAGGTGCGCATCGCCATAGAAGCCGGAGGCCTATGGGGACGTGGCTACGGACAAGGCCTCCAAAGCAAATTAGACTTCATCCCACAGCGTCATACCGACTTTGCCTTCTGTGGCATTGCTGAGGAGTGGGGATGGGTGGGCAGCACTATCGTAATCGGACTTTATCTATCTCTTCTCTGGGTCTTATCCCTCTCAGCGGAGAAAAGTCAGAGCACTTTCGGGCTTATCCTGGGCTATTCTCTCGTGGGAGTTTTGGGCCTGCATTTCGTGATCAACCTTGGGATGATTCTGGGGCTTTTGCCCGTTATTGGGATACCCTTACCCTTTATAAGTTATGGAGGGTCTTCGTGGGTAGCGGTGGGGTGGGGGATAGGAGTGATGCAGCGAATATACCGGGAGCGGAGCTTACGACTTTTCGGTTAGGAGAGCGGCAAGAATGGGTTCCTGATGCACCTCGGGACGAAGAGAGGGGTCTTCTTGGAGACATTTTTCTAAGAGGTGGCGGGCTTCTTCAGTTTTTCCTAAGCGGGCTAAGAAGAGGGCCCGGTAAAAGAGCACTTCGGGCGGCTGATAAGGTAGCTCGCTGGCCTTTTGCAAGGCTTCCTCAGCCGCAGCATTATCCCCAAAATGAAGTGCCCAGAAAGCCTTATGCACCCACCAGCGGGGATTGTCCGGGGACTTTTGTAAGATAGTCTCTAACAGCTGATAGGCTTCTCGTAGGCGCCGCTGCTGTAATAGCTCCTCATAAGCGGCCGTCAGAGCAGGTAGAAAGTCAGGCCCCCAACGCCGACACTCCGTAAGGGCATGCCACGCCTCGGGTGAGCCCAGCGCCTTGAGAATCTTGTACTTGGCAAACCACAGCTCAGGCTCCTGCGGATACAACGCAATCCCCACATTGAGCGGCGTAAGCGCCTCCTGTAAAAGCCCCGCCTCCAAAAGAGCCTGACTCTGGGCTAAGTAGTCCGTGTACATACAGAGCAAAGATAAGCGCTTTTGGGCACAGACAAGTCTTTCTCCCTAAGGTGATTTGCGTAGGAAGGGAAAGCAAACTCTGGCATGGAATTTACACCTGTCCTGCTGGCTGGCCTTTACGGGGATACTTGACCAGCCTTGCCTTAACCAGACTGCGAGAAAATTTAGGTAAAAACCATTCTTACCTGGGGATAAGCTGGGGGTATTTGGGGGAGTAGCTCGTGGAGAGCGCACCATAGGTACTATCAGCCCCAAATGCTACCCATATCCCCAATAGAGCTTAATCTGAATGCCATAGGTTAGCTTCGCTTCTTTCTTCGGC
>JAVVHK010000066.1:0-7688 GCA_032249525.1 Bacteroidota bacterium
GTTAGGGAAGCTACGGCGAGCTGGCGTAAGCTATCGGTTAGAGCTAAGCGAGGAGGCCCCTTTGAGCTTCCTGGAGGACTTACAGCCTGTGTCCTTGCGCCATTCCGAGGGGGCCGTAGCACCCTTAACCGTCAGCAGTCAGCCCACCGCGCCCGCATCCCCTAAAAAAGCCGAAAAGGCCCAACCCCACAAAGAAAGTACTCGGGCAAAAGTGGTGGAAGTTTCACCTCAACCCGCAGAGAGTACCCCTCGCAAGCGACGCGGCTTAGCCTGGATAGGCGTAGTGTTTTTGGTCTTAGTAGGCGTTGGATTGGGAGCGTACTTTATTCTGCGAAAGCGCGAGCGAGCCTCCCGCCAGCCCGTGGAAGTAGTTTTAGGGTCTAAGCAGGGAAAATCCTCAGAAACTTCCCGAGGTTCAGAAAAAACCTTGCCCGCCGATGATAATGTCTCCGCCCCTCAGCTAGAAAAGAAAGCAAAATCCGAAACTACCTCATCCCCCTCTTCTACGCCTCAGTCCTCTTCTCAAAAGCCAGTGCAGGCTCCTCCTGCATCCGAAAAATCCTCCGCTCTTGAGGCTCCCTCGCCTGTGCCCTCCTCCCCTAAACCAGCCCTAACGACCCCGCAAAAAGGACGATACTATGTGATTGTAGGGTCATATCCCTCGCTGGAGGAAGCCTATGAAAACGCAAAGGCCTTAGGCAGTTCTACTGTGGAGTTTTTGCCGGTGCCGGAACGGGGACGGGTGCGCGTGAGTTACTACAGCTCTTCGAACAAGGCGGAGGCAGAGGCTCGGCTAAGAGAGGTTCGGACTCGCTTCAAGGATGCGTGGCTTTATACGCCGTGAGGGTAGGCTATTCCTCAGGAGGGGATAGAGGGGGTGGGGCCAACTCAGAAAGGCGGTCTTCCAGAGCTTTGAGGCGCTTTTGCACCTCCCGAAGCAAGGCATAAGGCTCTACAGGGCCTTGGCTGGGGGCCATGGAGCAGACGAAGGTTTTGAGGGCCTGGCCCCTCAACCGGTGCGCATAAAAACCTTGATAAACCCGTTGAAGGCGCTCCAGGTCTTTTTGAGAGAGGCGGATGCGGCCTTTAGGAGGGGCAGGTAAAAACGTCTTTACCCAGCGCCGAGCTTGATGTAAAGGAATGCCCAGCGCCTCAGCCGCTTCCCGCAAAGTATAGTAACGCTTAATGGAGTCCATGCCCCGGGGATTGAAAAGCCTCCTGAAGCTCCTGAATCTCTTCCGGCTCTAAATCCCCCCATAGATAAGGTAAAGGGTCAATGCTTCCTCCTTGACGCCAAACTTCATAATGCAAAAAAGTCGTGCGTGCCACCGAAAGCCGAGCCACATAGCCTATGCGGGTGCCCCGAGCTAAAAGCTGTCCCGGATGAACCGTAGGATCCAAAGGGTAATACAAGGTGTGCAAGCTGGGCATGTGCTCTACGAGCACCTTGTAGCTATTCTCCCCAAAAGGAAGGGGACTGACCTCTCGCACAAGCCCATCAGCCGTAACCAAGACCGGCGTACCCGCAGCCACAATAAAATCTACGCCCTTATGCTCGTATATCTGCATGGTAATGGGATGATAAACGGGTCCAAACCCTACGGCAATCTCACCTTTTTCTACGGGACGATACCGGGGTAAATATTGGACCTGCTGAACAAGCCGTTGTAAAAGGGCTTCCTGCTGCATTTGCCGAGCTAAAAGCTCCCGAATCCGCTCTACATAGCGGGTCAGAGTATCCACCTGTAAAACAGACCACTCCGCCATCGGTTGTGAAGCCCCCACCGAATCGCCTTTCCGAGGCGGAATAGAAGTAAGCTCGGCGTACAAAAGCGAGTCTAAGGCATGGACACGGCTTTCCTCCTGCTGAAGCAGAAAGAGCTTCTTACGAAGGTCGGTCAGCGAGTCAGTTTTAGATTGGATTTCCGTGCGGATTTGGGCGATAGAGGGAGAGGGAAAAAAATAAAAATACGCTAAAGCCAGCGCCCAAGCGGTTAGTAAAGCTATAAGGAGGATGAGAAGACCTTTGGTCAGGTGCCATATCCATGCGGGCCAGACCTTATAGTGAAGCCATTTGGCAGAAAACCAGAAGAAGCCGCGCCGCCCCATGCTAAGCTATACCGAGAGAGAGACTACATTGGGGAAAGTTGCATACCTTTGCATTGCGGAAGGCACGACGTCTCTCCTCCCAACCCCCCAGGTCCGAAAGGAAGCAAGGGCCGGAGCGAGAGCGGGCGATGCCTCTCCGCATTTTTTATTTAAGGCTGTACTTGAGGGCTTGGAGGCGTTCAATCCGCTTAGGAATAGGGGGGTGTGTGCTGAAAAGCGAGGCAATCCAGTCGCCAGCGCCCTTGAAGGGGTTGGCAATAAAGAGGTGGGAAGTGGCAGGGGTAGCTTCTTCCATGGGGATAGCCGCGGTGTAGGTCTCTAACTTTTGCAAGGCAGAGATAAGGCCGTCGGGGGTGCCCACCATGCGGGCGGCCTCGGCATCCGCGGCGTATTCCCGAGTCCGGGAAATTGCAAGTTGTATCAGCACCGCCGCAATAGAGGCAATAATGCCCACCACAATGGCCAAGACAAGTTCTAAGCCAGAGCTATTTTCGTTGTCTCGGCTGCGCATACTGCCAAAGATAGCCGACCAGCGCAGCATATCTACGATCCACGTGATAGCGCCTACGATGGTGGCGGCAATCGTCATGGTGAGCATGTCGCGATTTTTGATGTGGGCAAGTTCGTGAGCTAAAACGCCTTCTATCTCGTGGGGCTGCATCGTTTGAAGGAGGCCGGCCGTGAAGGCCACGATACCCTTAGAAGGAGAGGGCCCCGTGGCAAAGGCATTGGGCTGGGGAGTAGGTATGAGGTACAACTTAGGCATGGGCAGCCCAGCCCGCTGACACAGGCGCCGGGTCATATCATAAAGCCACCGATACTGCGTCTCAGGCAAAGGCACAGCCCGATACTGCCACAAGATAATCTTATGTCCAAAGAGGTAAGCCCCTAAATTCATGATTGCCGCCAGAACAAGGGCTATTGTCATTCCAGCAGGGCCACCTATCAGCCGCCCTAAAAATATCAGCAGTACCGTCAGAGCGGCCAGCAGCAGGAAGGTCTTGAGGGTATTCGCCATAGGGGCAAAGCTAACAAAAAACAGGCCTCCCTAAGACCTCTGTCAGAATGGCACTTATACCAATTCCGGGCAAAGGGTTTCTGAATGTAGGAGGGTAGAGTGATGTGTGGCTGCCGCTCCCCCCTCAGGCGGACATGCCCTCCTCCTCACATTAAAAAGGCATTTTGACTTAAGGTGGTATTAGGCCGTACCTCCTCTCCTAAGCGCTTTCAGGAAGGGAGGTAGAGGATGATGACGCATAGCGCAAATGCGAATGCCAATAACCATAAGCGAAATACAGGACAAGGCCCGCCCCCACCCAAAGCAAAAGCCGAATCCAGTTTTCTTGGCCGAGCTCTATGATAAGATAGAGGGGACTGAGCGTCCCCAGTAAAGGCAGAAGCGAAACATTGTAGCGGAGGGCGAAGAAAGTCGCAATGAGAACAAAGAGCACTAACAGACGATAGTGCCAGAGGGTTCCTCCCTGAGAGAAATCCACTAAGCGAAGCAGAGCCTTGGGGTTGAGGTGCCAGGTCCAGAGAAAGCCTGCTAAGACCATGGAGGGGAAAAGCCAGCGACTTGGGATGTAGGGCACTCGGAAGCGGGGCGCATAGGCCGGGGGTGGTGCATAATGCAGATAAGTTACCCCCGCGCTCACTATGGCAAAAGCCATGAGGGTTCCCATACTCGTCATATCCACGACGGTGGAGAGGGACGAAAAGAAAAGGGGAATAGCAACGACGGCGCCTGTTAGAAGGGTTGCTATATGTGGTGTGCCAAAACGTGGGTGGATTTTGCCGAGGGCGGGGGGCAAAAGGCCATCTTGGCTCATAGCGAACCATATACGGGGTTGCCCAATCTGAAAGACCAAGAGCACGCTGGCCATGGCAATGACCGCACTCACGGCCACCATGCCCTCCAAGGCCCGCCGAAATCCCTCGGAAATAGGAAGCTTAGTAAAAAGGTACGCCAATGGGTCTGCTACACCCAGCTCCTGATAAGGGACGACTCCGGTTAGCACTAAGGCAATTCCTACATACAGCAAGGTGCAGAGCGTTAGAGAAAGAAGCATGGCTAAGGGTAAATCGCGCTTGGGGTGGCGGGCCTCCTCTGCCGTCGTGGAAAGCGCATCAAAACCGATATACGCGAAAAATACGGCCCCAATGGCCCGCATAGTCCCTGAGAAACCATTTGGCATGAAGGGCGACCACTGGTCAGGATTTACGAAAAATGCCCCCAAAGCGAGAATGAACAGGATAGTCCCTACTTTGAGGATGACGAAAAGGTTATTGGCGAGGCGGCTTTCTCGGATGCCAATGTAGGCAAGGGCGGTAATAAGGATGACGATGGCGAGGGCGGGGAGGTTGAGTACGAGGGGTATGCCCAGCACTCGGGGGGCGGACTCCCACGCCATATAAGCTTCATAGGAGGCAGGATCAGCATGGTGGAGGTAGTTTTGGGCCTGCTGCCAGAGAGAAAGCGGATCTTGGGTCAAGTAGAGGGGCAGGCTTAGGCCCAAGCTGCGTAGGAGGGCCACGAAGTAACCGGACCACGAGATGGCTACGGCGATGTTACCGACGGCATATTCTAAGATGAGAAACCAGCCGATGAGCCAGGCGGTGAGTTCGCCAAAAATGACATAGGTGTAAGTGTAGGCGCTGCCGGCCTGGGGTACGACGGAAGCCATTTCGGCATAAGAGAGGGCGCTCAGCCCCGCTACAAAAGCCCCTACCACAAATACCAGCACCACACTGGGGCCCGCCTGCTGGGTCGCTTCGCCCACCGTGCTAAAAATACCCGCCCCAATAATCGCCGCCACGCCAATCGCTGTCAGGTCCCAGATGGAAAGGATTCTTCGCAGGCCCCGTGCAGGGGGTTCGCTAATCGGCTTGCGCCGAAAAAGCTGTCGTATCACCCCCGCTTAGCAATAGGCACGTACTCTCGATACTGAGGCCCTACATACACTTGCCGCGGACGTACAATCGGTTCGCCGGCCTTCCGCATTTCCCACCACTGCGCCAACCACCCCGCCAAACGCCCAAACGCAAACATGACCGTAAACATCTCCACCGGTATCCCAATCGCCCGGTAAATAATGCCCGAATAAAAATCCACATTCGGATACAGCCGCCGCTCAATGAAATACGGATCGCTCAGGGCCACTTCTTCCAGCTTTTTCGCAATATCCAGCACGGGATCGTGAATCCCCAGCGCATTTAGTACCTGGTCAGCGGCTTGCTTGATAATGCGGGCACGCGGGTCAAAGTTTTTATAAACCCGATGTCCAAAGCCCATCAGCCGAAAAGGATCATTCTTATCTTTGGCTTTGTCTATCCACTTTTGGACATTGCCGCCGTCGGCTCGGATCATTTCCAGCATTTCAATCACTTCCTGATTAGCTCCGCCATGCAGCGGCCCCCACAATGCACATATCCCCGCCGAAATAGAAGCATAAATATTGGCCAGCGAAGACCCCACGGTGCGCACCGTACTGGTGGAGCAGTTCTGCTCGTGGTCGGCGTGAAGGATCAGGAGCTTATTTAGGGCATCTACTACATGGGGATTTGGTTCATAATCGTAAGTGGGCATCCCAAACATCATGTAGAGGAAGTTTTCTACATAGCTGCGGTCATTTCGGGGGTAAATGTACGGATGCCCTTTGCGCTTTTTGTATATCCATGCGATGAGGGTGGGCACTTTCGCCAGCAGCCGAATGATATTGCGCTCTATGACTTCATCAGGCGCATAAGGGTCCAGCGACTCAGGATAAAATGACGAAAGCGAGCACACCACCGATGCTAAAATCCCCATCGGATGCGCCGAAGAGGGAAATCCGTCAAAGAACTTCTTGATGTCTTCATGAATAAGGGTGCGTTCCTTGATACGGTTTTCAAAGTCTTCCAGCTGGGTCTTCGTGGGAAGCTCCCCATAAATGAGAAGATAGGCTACTTCCAAGTAGGTGGAGAATTCGGCCAGCTGCTCTATGGGATAGCCCCGATAGCGGAGAATACCTTGCTCCCCGTCAATGAAAGTGATAGCACTCTGGGTAGAACCGGTATTTTTGTAGCCTACATCTAAGGTGATGTAGCCGGTTCTGTCACGCAACTTACTGATATCAATAGCTTTTTCGCCTTCGGAGCCGACGATGACATCTAAGTCTATGCTTCCGCCTTCGTAATGAAGGGTAACCTTTTCCATGGGGCGAAAATACGGAGAAAGTACCTTTGCCCACATGCGGGGCCTTGTTGTAACGGGTATTCATACGGAGGTGGGGAAAACCGTGGTGGCTGGGGCTCTTTCGGCCGGCCTTAGCTGGCCCTACTGGAAACCCATTCAAACCGGGAGTCCCCCAGATACCCACATAGCCCGCACCTGGGGCCTTTCCGCGATAGAAGCCGCCTACAGCTTTGAGTTTCCGGGCGCTCCCCTCATTGCCGCCCAAAAAGAAGCTACCTCCATAAGCTGGTCCCTCCTCCTAAGCCAGTGGGAAACCCTCCCCAAGCCGCTCATCGTAGAAGGCGCAGGCGGCCTCTTCGTGCCCATCACCCCAAAGCACTTCTTCATAGACTTTTTCCAAGCGCTTCAGTGCCCCCTCCTCCTCGTGGTGCGCCCGTACCTCGGCGCTATGAACCACACTTGGCTTTCCCTCCGAGCCATAGCCGAGTATAAACTGGACTTCATCGGAATGGTCCTGTGTGGCACTACAGGCGACCCCAGCGAAGCCTACTTCCGAGAAACCTTTGCCCCCATTCTTCTGGGCGAAATACCCTTTTATGCAGGGGGATTGCCCGAGGCTCGCCTCCTGTACCAAAGGCACCTTGCCCAAGGCATAGAGGCAGCTTTAGCCAATCCCCCAGCCCCCCTCACCCTACAAACTTTACACACCAAATGAAGATCATTTGTGTGGCGCGCAATTATGCGCAGCATGCGGCGGAGATGCGGGCCGACCTGCCCGCAGCGCCTGTATTCTTTTTGAAACCTGCAACGGCATGGGCACGAAGTGGGGAGATACCTTTCCCCCCCTTTACTGGGCGATTGGAGTATGAGGCTGAGCTAGTGTTTCGGATTGGGCAGGGGGGGCGCCATCTCTCGCCTCGGGAGATTACCGAAGTGGTGGATGCGCTCACAGTAGGTATAGACTTTACGGCACGCGACCTTCAAGCCCGCCTCAAAGCCGAAGGACTTCCTTGGGAAATGGCCAAAGCCTTTGATGGCTCTGCGTGGTGGGGCCTCTGGTGCCCTATCCCACCCGATTGGGAAAATATTCCTTTTCGCCTTTATCGGGGAGAAACCCTCCTCCAAGAAGGCTACGGACGTCAGATGATTTTTTCGGTGGGGGAGCTGATAGCCGCAGCCTCAAGGTATTTTACGCTGGAGCCGGGAGATGTGCTCTTTACGGGTACCCCCGCAGGCGTGGGCCCTACCTACATCGGGGATACCCTACGAGCTTTCTGGGGCGAAACCTGCGTAGGCGAAGTCTATATCGTCAAAAGCGAATAGGAGCCCTGCGCCCTTCTCCAACTTGTAAGCTTAGGGTTTCTGAATGGGGGTCGGTGGTATTTTGTAGGGCCGCCGCCCGCCT
>JAVVHK010000067.1:0-7630 GCA_032249525.1 Bacteroidota bacterium
GCGCGGACAAGACGCGTAAAAGGATTTTTTATTCATCTAATCGAATTTCGATGAAACTAGTTTCTCAATGCGAATGGGTGTTTTTTTGTGGGGCGGCGGCCAGCCCGCCGGGCCGGCCGCCGCCAAAACCTCTCTCTTCATTCAGAAGTTTTTTGATTGCAAATGGCATTGTGCTATTTCCCGGCATAGACTTTCTTTTTAGGCGGTATCTGCCCTCAAAATATCCCTCTTATCACTCGATCCCCCTACTCCCTTCACCCTCTCCCCCCTTCTCAAGGGGAGAGAGGGTCGGGGTGAGGGGAGATCGTTACACCCATGTGCTGTGTACGTTCGGCGCCCTCTTCATGACCTTACACCAAAAATTTTTAGCAAAGGGTTGCTGTATGGGAAGAGTGACATTGGGGGCTAGCACCGCCTGACCTGAAAAGAAAGTCTATCCTGCCCCATCATTCTGGCTGGCATATGGGGCATAGCAGGGGGGCCCCGGTATGACTTAGGGTAGGCCCCGTACAAAGCGATCTTGCCAGTCCCGCCGTTTCGTAATGCGTAAGTCCTGGAGCTTAGGAGAACGCGCGGAAAGCGTCAAAAAATAACTCTGCCGAGGCCCAAAGGGAATCCAGTTGAAGCTAAACTCCCAGCAGTGTAGGTCTCGGTAGAGATTGACGCTGGTGAAAGAGAGCCGCTTTTGAATGAAGTCATATCCTGAGGTCAGCTGGATACGCCAGGCATAAGTGAGTCGCAGTTCTGCGGAGAAGTTGAGGGTTTGTACCCACTGGTAGGGTTTTTCGCCGGGGCGGAATTGGCGATTACCCACGAGGTTGTAGTTGATTTGGAGGTTCCAGGGGATGTGGAAATACACATATTCGCTGGTGGGATAGTCTGGGGAGGTTGGGGTGTTTTTAGGTTGGAGGTTGGTGGCGGCGCCGAGGGTGATTTGGGTGAGGGTGCCTAAGCGCCGGTTGACATCCCATTGGTAGCGGGGGCGGCGTTGGCCGGTTTCGGTGTATTCGTAGGGGTCTAAGAGGGCGGTGCTGCTGAGGTTGAGGAGAGAGCCGGCGAGGTTGGTCCGAGCCGTGAGGGTAAGGGGAGAAAGGCGAAAGCTGTCTGCAGCGAAGTTGTAACTTCCGGAGAGGCTGACATTATCTAAGAGGGTGAGGTAGCGATAGGTGGGCTTGGGCGGAGGGGAAGTCCCAGGAGGAGGGGTAGCTTTGTATTTAGCTTCTAGGAGGTTGTTGAGTGAAAACTGGATAGCCTGCTGAAGGCCGGGGGAAGGGCTGCCATAAAAGCCATTTGCAAGGGGGTTGTAGGGTTTTTGATCAATGATTTGGTAGAGGCCCCAGGTGGGTTTGGAGAAGTCGGGTTTGTACTGGTAGGCGAGGGTGGGTATGAGGGTGTGGCGGATGGCGAGGCCTTTGCGGCCTCGGAAGGCCTTGACGCCATAAAGGCGCGTCGTGAAAGCCACCTGAAACGCAAAATCTCGGGCGGTTCGGGGCTCTCGTAAGCGTTTAGTTCGGATGCCTGTGGAGTCTTTCTCGTAACGTAGCTGCTCGCTGTAGAGGTATTCGTTGTAAGTGAAGGTGGGCGTGAGTTGGAGGTATCGGAGGAGGGTATAGCCGGCGCTGATTTGGATGTTGTGGCGCAGGCCCCAGCGGGCTGTATCGTACATGGGAGGTTTGAAGAGGAGGCTTTCGGGGAATTCCAAGAGCTGCTGGGCGTCTAAGCGGTAGGTATAGCCGATACGTTCGTACCAGCGGGGTGTGCCTATGCGGTGCTTGCGTTCAAAGGGGAAGAGGCGGTTTTGGTAGAGGGCGAGGACGGGGAGTTGGATTTGCCAGGATTTTTGGAGGAGGTTTTGGGTGTGGTTGGTGCTGAGGGTGAGTTGGAAGGGGGAGTGGGGGAAGGTTTTTTGGAGGGCGATGCTGGACTGGAGGTTAGTGGAGAGGAATTCGGTGGCGGTGTAGCTTTGGCGGGCGAGGAAGGTAGAGGAGCCGGCTTGGACGTTGGCGGAGAGGTTGGCCGTGGGGGAGAGGGTTTGGCGGTGCTGCCAGCGAACGAAGGTCATCCGAGTAGCCTGATAATCGGGGTCGCCTGGCTCATTGAAGCTCTGGAAGCTATGCTGAATGGAGAGAGAACCGTCGTACCAATAGCGTTTGCGATAGGTCCAGAGGGCCTCCGCCCGGTAACCTCCCCGAGTAAAAAGGTCCGCTAACACCCGAAAGTCCATGTAATCATTAATCGCCCAGTAATACCCCAGCCCCCGAATGAAAAATCCCCTGTCTGCAGCCTGCCCAATAAAAGGCAAAATGATGCCCGAAGTGCGCTTATCCAAGAAAGGAAAGTAGCCGAAAGGCAAGAATAGGGGAATAGGCACTTCACTGACGACGGCATACAGAGGGCCGCTGACGACTTTTTCGCCGGGGTAGAGTTTGAGGCGGGTGGAGGCAATGTAGAAGTGGGGGGGATGAGCTGTGCAGGTGGTGTAGTAGCCAGCCTTGAGAAAGAAGGTGCCGTCGGGATTCACTTGGATAGTGCGACCTCCCAGGGCTTCTTCTGGGAGGTTTTGGCGCATGCCAAAGACTTGCCCGCGCCGACTGCGCAGATTGTAACGCAAACTATCCAGATCGTAGCGCTCCTGCCTATAATAAAAGATAGGCTTTTGCGCAAAGGTGTCCCCAGCCGCTATACCGTATCCGTATATCTGCCCAGTCTCTAAGTTGAGCCAAGCATAGCCCGTCTCCAAGCGAAACTGCTCATACCGCACCTTGACCTGATTATAGAGGAAGACTTTGCGCTCGGGAATGTAAAACACGATAGAATCGGCCGCCTCATAGTGCACGGTGTCGTTCACGGGGCTATATCGGCTGAGGGAGTCTATAAGGTATGGGGGAAGGGTATCTGGGAGTGCTGGCGGCTGTGCATATAGGTAAAGGACAGAAAATATGCCCCAGACTTGCCATTTTTGCATTCCTATGCGCAAAGGTAGGTGGGGCCGAGCCTTTAGAAGGATAGGGGGTGTGGCTGGCCTTCTTTTACTCTGGCTGATATTTAGCAGTGTGCGCATGCTAAGGCCTGTGACCGTGGTGATTGACCCGGGGCATGGGGGAAAGGATCCCGGCGCCTCGGGCAAGCTCTACAAAGAGAAAGACATTACCCTGGCCATTGGCAAAAAACTTTATGCCCTTCTGGAAAAAGACCCCCTCTTTCGGCCTGTCCTCACCCGAGATGAAGATGTTTTTGTAGAACTCGTCAAACGAGCCGACACCGCTAACAAACTTAAAGCCCAGTTTTTCATCAGCATCCACTGCAACGCCAACCCCAAAAAAGACGTGATGGGCTCCGAAACCTACGCCATGGGCGAACACAAGAGCGAGGAAAATCTTGCCGTCGTCATGCGCGAAAACGCCGTCATTCTCATGGAAGATAGGCATCAGGAGGTTTATGAGGGTTTTGATCCGAACTCCGAGGAGGCGTATATTATTTTTTCGCTATTGCAGCATGCCTATCTCAAGCAGAGTTTGCGTTTAGCGAAGAAGATTGAGGATAAGATGGTGCATATAACGAAGCGGCCTTCTCGTGGGGTTCGGCAGGCGGGGTTTTTAGTGCTGTGGCGTACGAGTATGCCGGCGGTGCTATGCGAGGTGGGCTTTATCACGAATGCTCAGGAGGAGAAGTACATCGGCTCTGCGGAGGGGCAGGCGGCTATTGCGAAGGCCATTCACGAGGCGCTTCGCCAGTATTTAGCGGCTGGCGAGCCGTAATCTCCCAAACTCCCCTAACTTTGACCGATGCTGTGGCTTCAGACGCCCGCTGGTGAAGTCGCTTTGACTTCCCCCCAAAAGGTGGAACTTACCCTACTGGACTTTATACGAATGGGGGGGTGGGCTATGGTGATCCTGATTGTGATGGCGGCCATTGGATTATACATCTTTTTGGAGCGGTATCTCCTTTTGGCTAAGTACGATAAGGACCCGACGAACTTCATTGAGCAGATAAAATCGGCGCTTCGGCAAGGGGACGTTCGTAAGGCGGAGGCCATCTGTGCGGCTCAATCTACGCCTTTTGCGCGCATGATCGGTAAGGGTATAAGCCGCTTAGGTTCGCCTTTGCCGGACATTTCCGCCGCCATCCAGAATCAAGGCAACATAGAGCTCCTCCAGCTGGAAAAAAACATCTCCTACTTAGCCACAGTGGCGGCCTTAGCGCCTATGGTGGGCTTCTTAGGGACCGTAACAGGCCTCATCCAGGCCTTTATGAAGATTGCCCATCTGCAAGGCAATGTCAATCCCGCAGCCTTAGCGGACGGCATTTATGAGGCTATGATTACGACGGCGGCGGGACTAATTATTGCGATTCCCATGAACTTCGCCTACAACCTGCTGGTCAATCGGATCCAGAGTTTCATTTTGCGGATGGAGGCGACCAGTACGGCCTTTCTGGATGTGCTTCAAGAACCTATTCGGTGAGGGGGTATGTTTCGGCGTAGGCTTCAGCCGGTATCGGAGTTTTCGTTGGCAAGCATTGCGGATATAGTTTTTTTGCTGCTGATATATTTTCTTTTGACGTCATCTTTTGTGAGTCAAGCGGGGATTGAGGTGCGGCTTCCGGAGAGCTCATCTCAGCAGCCCACTAAGGGCCCTCATAGTATTACCATTACGGCCCGAGGCGAATGGTACTGGGATAATCAGCGCACTTCTAAGGAGGCTCTACCTAATCTTGTTCGGCAGGCCCTCCAAAGCGCCGGCAACGATCCTAATGCCCGTACAATTACGGTGCGGGCGGATGAGGCGGTTACGGTGCAAGAGTTAGCTTATGCTCTTTCGCTGATTGCGGAGAACCGCGGACAAGTCGTTATTGCTACCCGTCGTCCATGAAGTCCCTTTCTTACGAGGCTGATGAAAGGCGTGCTCGTCGCCTGAGCTTGTTTATCACGGGCATTCTTTTAGGGCTTTTGGCGTTGATAGCCTACTGGTGGGTGGTCTTTCGGGGGACGATCCCGCCTGAAGATGAGAATCCCTATATCGTGGTGGGGCAGTTTGACTTTGGGCAAGGGTTAGCTGCTGGTAGCCGAGCGCTTGCGCAGGCGGCGGCAAGTCCTACGCCTCCATCGGAAGAGCCGGTTCTCACCTCGCCTGCACCCGCTCCTGTCAAAACTCCCCCCGCCGAACATCCTGCCCCCACCCCTGCCCCTCAGTCAACGGAAGAAGAGACCGAAGAGGAGGTAGAAAGCTTTACGCAGGGACAGGGACAAGTGGATGCTTCCAGCGAGGGGGATTTGGGAGCGGGCATGTTTGAGTTTGGAGATGGGGAGGAGGGACTGCAAAACCGGAAGCTACTCTTTTATGTGCTTCCCCGCTATACCGTTCAGAAGGAGGGACGTATCAAGTATGAGATTTATATTTTGCCGGATGGGCGGGTGGAGCGGGTGCGAGCCCTTACTGTGGGGGCGCCCCCCGAGCTCAAACGGGCTGGCGAAGAAGCCATCATGCAGTGGCGATTTAGTCCGATAGCTACTAATCAGGTACAAAGGGTTACGGTCACTATCCGCTTTCGCCTGCGGTGATTGGGCTTGTGCTTTTGCAGGTGTTGCGGCTGCCCCTGCCAGGGCCGCCCGTGGTTACAGGGGGGTATGGGGAGATTCGGGGGACTACGTTGCATTTGGGGGTGGACTTTGGAGTGGGAGAACGGATTGGGGAGGTGCCCGTATTAGCGGCGGGAGCGGGTTATGTGAGGCGAATTCGGGTCAGCCACACCGGCTATGGGAAGGTGGTCTATATTCAGCATCCGAATGGTCTGCGCACAGTCTATGGACATCTCTCGCACTTCGCCCCCCAAGGAGAAGCCATAGTTCGGGCAGAGCAGGATCGGCAGCGGCGCTTTGAGGTAGAAATCTATTTACCTCCCGATAGATGGCCTGTCAAGGCAGGCGACACCATTGGCTGGGCGGGTAACTCTGGATATTCCTTTGGAGCGCATTTGCATTTTGAGGTGCGTACGTTGCGTGATGAGACGCTTCCGCCTTATCCCTATTTGGGTCTGCGGGATTCGGTGCCGCCGGTATTTATTCGGCTGGGGTTAGTTCCGCTTTCGGGGGAGAGTGCGGTGGAGGGACGGGGGAGTTATTACTTCTTTCGGCTGGCTCAGCACTCCAGCTCGTCTGAGGAACGGCTTTACCACATACGCGATACGGTGGCTATTACGGGGAGGGTTGGCGTGGTTTATACCGTAGGGGACCGAATGGGATGGAGTCGGGCATGGACGGGCGTGGCAGAGGTCGTTCTCCGCACCCAAGCAGGGGATACGTTGTATAGAGTGTGCTGGGATACCCTTTCGTATGATTGGCGAAGGTATGTGCCCTGGCATGTGGATGAGCCGTATAATCAGATTTATCGGGTGGGGATTGAGCGGTTGTATAGTCAGGGGCTTGAGTTTCCTTGGACAAAAGGGAATGGCGTCATTCAGCTTGATGAGGGGGAGGTGCGGGGTTATGAGGTGGTGGCGCGGGATTTTTTAGGGAATAAGGCGGTGGTGCGATTTACTTTGCGGGGGGAGAGGTTGAGGGGGCCGATACGGAGGGTGCCATTGGACCCGGCTCGCTCGTGGAGTGTGGAGGGGGGGCTTCTATTAGCTCGGAAAACCTATCAGGTAGTTTTTGCAGATGGGGGTGTGGATAGCGTGAGTCCTACTCGTTCGCTGGCGCTAAATGGGCGGGTGCCCCTCTATTTGATTGCGGGCGGAGATACCCAAAAAACTCACATTATCGCTGTGCTATATCCGGGCCATCCCTCCAAGGTCCCGCTGGGAAGGGGCTGCCAGTTAGAGGTCCACGCAGAGAGCCTACCTGATACGATGTACCTTCGGGCTTACTGGCAAGAGGGGCCCTGGGGAATGACGCTGGTTTTGGGCGAACCTGGCCTACACCTCCGAACGCCGGCCACCTTGACCTGGGACTTGGCACAGAACCTTCCTGAAAGGTACCTCTCTAAGGCTGTGCCCATCTACCGGGGCCGGCAGGGCGGCTGGGATGGGGTATCGGGTTATCGCCTTCGCGGCCGCACCTTGGAAGTGCCTCTGCGCCGCTGGGGTAGCTATACCATTATCTTAGATACCCTCGCACCTACGTTTCGTCCGCTACGACGTCAAGGGCCCTTTTACATAGTGCAGGTGGAGGATTTCGGCAGTGGGGTAAACCCCTACACGCTCAAAGTAGAAGCCTTAAACTGCTGTGGGGCTCCCCCCTCCACCCTCTACCCTGAGTACTATCTCCCTCAGCATCGGCTCTACATTCCGAGGGAGAAAGGACGGGTCTTTCGTATTACCGCACGGGACAAGGTGGGAAATACCCGAACCCAAGAAGTGCGGTTTTGATGGACTCTTGCGCTTTTAGGTGAGGGGCAGAGCTACTGCCTAATCTATAAGAGGTCTAGGTTACTGGTGAGCCAGAAAGGTGAATAGAGAGGACCTGCGCATAATACTCTCGGTACCAGCCTCCAGCGCCGTCGTTCCACAAGGTGGGGGCGCTCAAAATGTCCCTCTTCCCATCCCCCCACTCCCTACACCCTCTCCCCCCTTCTCAAAGGGGATCGTACACCCATGTGCCGTGCCCCTTCGGCGCCCTCCTCGTGACCTTATA
>JAVVHK010000068.1:0-7504 GCA_032249525.1 Bacteroidota bacterium
GCAGCAATAGCTATGATGTCCACTTAGGGAAGTACCTACGTGTCTATGCGGCTCCCTTTCTGGACGCCCGAAAGTCTAATCCCTCTTCAATCCTAACCATTCCCCCTCAGGGTCTCTTTCTCATTCCGGGTGTCTTATACCTGGGTGTAACAGAAGAATACACAGAAGCCCACACTTGTGTGCCATTCTTGGAAGGTAAGAGCAGTATTGGGCGATTAGGTATCCAGATTCATGCCACTGCCAGTAAAGGAGATGTAGGCTTTCGCAATCACTGGACATTGGAAATCTCCGTTATTCACCCCGTACGGGTCTACCCCGGGATGCCCATCGGCCAACTTATCTTTTATGCTTTGGAACGTCCCGCTGAGAAACCTTACCATGCTCGGGAAAACGCGCACTATACTGAGCGCAGCCCTCTCCCGATCCCCTCTCTGTACTGGAAAACCTTCAAGAACCATGCGAATACCTAAGCCTTTTACAGCCAAAGAACTGGCGGCTCTATTAGGATGCCAACTTATCGGCGATCCCCACATCACGGCCACGGGTATCAACGAAATCCACCGAGTCAAGCCTGGCGATATTTCCTTTGCTGACCATCCGAAGTATTACAAGAAGGCCTTGGAGAGTGAGGCGTCGATTATAATCATCGACCAGGCCATGGAGCCTCCCGCCGGCAAAGCCCTTCTCGTTTCTCAGCAGCCTTTTCATGATTTTAATCGCCTTTTGGAGTACTTTCAACCTACCCCCCCTCCGACCTTCGCAACTCAAACCCCCAACTTCCCCGGCGTAGAGATTGGACATAATGTGGTGATTGGCGAAGGCACTCATATTGAACCTGGCTGCCTAATCGGACATAATGTCGTTATCGGTCCTAACGTCTATATCGGTCACGATACCATTATCCATCCCAATGTTTACATCGGTCCCAATGTCTATATCGGCGCTCATGTGGTCATTCAGCCTGGATGTGTCATTGGCGGGGACGCTTTCTACTACAAGCGCTCCCCCGCAGGCTCTACTCGCCTCCTAAGTAAAGGACGCGTAATCATTGGCGATTATGTAGAGATTGGAGCCAATACGACTATTGATCGGGGCGTTACCTCGGACACTTATATCGGCGACCACACTAAGATAGACAACTTAGTCCAGATCGGACATGATACCTATATCGGGCGCAACTGCCAGATTGCCGCGCAAGTAGGGATTGCGGGTGCTTGTAGGATTGAGGACGACGTTATTCTCTGGGGGCAAGTGGGCGTTCCCAGCGGGATTCACATCGGTCCAAAAGCCACCGTCCTCGCTAAATCCGGCGTCCTCACCGCCTTAGAGGGGGGTAAAGTCTATTTTGGCTTTATCGCTAAAGAAGTCAAAAAAGCCTGGCGGGAGATTGCCTCCATGGGACAGCTACCTAAGCTTTTGCGCTCCCTCTCCGCCACCAATGGGCATGAACGCGCAGACGACGACTCCTCCCTCTCGCGCTAAACGCCTTTTCCTGCGGCTCCTCTCGTACTTTTTGCGAGGGGTCTTCCTTTTCCTTCCCGCCGTCGTAACTATCTATGTGCTCCTAATCCTCCTAGAGTGGCTGGACTCCATCATCCCCATGAAAATCCCCGGTCTGGGAATCCTCATCCTCGTTACCATCTTTATCCTCTTGGGCTACCTCGCTACCCACTGGATAGGCCCCAGCGTATGGCAACCCATAGAAGAACGCATCCGCAAAATCCCATTCATTGGCTTTATTTATGGCTCCGTCCGAGAAATCATTGACAACTCCCAGCAGAAAAACCGCTTTGACAAACCTGTACTTATTCGCGTGCAAGATAACCCCCCTATGTACCAAATAGGATTTCTCACTAACTCAGCGCCCATTCCCGGTGAAAACTTAGTAGCCGTCTACATTCCTTATGCTCTGAGCTTCATGGGGGAACTAAGACTTGTTCCTTACGAGGCTATCCGACTTCTACCTGCCAAAGGCGCCGATGCGCTTCGCTTTGCGATGTCGGGCGGTTTCATCTCCTTGGAGTCTCTACCTGAAAATCCCACCTCCGCATGAACATAGACACCTGGCAAAACAGCTTAGAAGCCGCTAACCTTCTCAAAAGCGCTCCAAAAACCCTTTGGACTCACCCCCTGCTCACAATCCAAGAAATCACCCTACACACGCCCCATGGCCCGCTCACCCGACTCATCATTCATCGGGGTACTTTTACAGCCGTGTGCGTCCATCTCGTGAGTAACACCCAAGAAGCTTTTCTAATGGTGCGCCAACAGCGCCCCGTCCGCCCCGAACCTTTTTATGAACATCCCGCTGGCATGCTGGAACCCGGCGAAGACCCACGAACCGCCATCACCCGAGAATTGGCGGAGGAGACAGGCCTTCTCATCACGCCCGAGGACCTCATTCCCCTCTCTCCAGCACCCGTCTACCCCTCCCCAGGCCTATGGCACGAAAGCGGCTACTTTTTCGCCCTTCGTCTCCAAGTCCCCGATGCTCTCCTTGAGGCCCTCTCCCAACCCCACCTCCGCCACAACCCCGATGAACCCATCCAGCTCGTAGCTATACCCCCCCACCAAATCCCCACCCTCACCTCCAACCTCCAAACCCTCGCCCACACCCTCCTCTACCTCTATGCCCAAACACATCCTCCTGACCGAAACACACCACCCCCATCTCCTTGAGGGACTCACCAAACTCCCCTGCACCTGGACCCACCTCCCCCATCCTACTCCCGAAAACTTACTTCCTGTCCTCCCGAAAGCGCACATCTGGATTTTGCGAGGTGCTATCCCCGTCACGGAATCCCTCCTGACGCATGCCTCCCAGCTCCAAGCTATTATAAGGCCGGGTTCTGGCATTGACCATATTGACCTTGCCGCTCTGGAAAAGCGAGGAATTCGGCTCTTTACTACCCCCCACAGCAATGCCACCTCCGTTGCAGAGTATGTTTTTACGGCTCTCACTCTACTTACCCGCCGAATCTGGTCCGCCGCCCTGGACCTGCGAAACGGACAGTGGCGACGACGCGAGTTTATCGGCCACGAACTCCACACGCTGACCGTGGGCATTATTGGTTTTGGACACACGGGTAGCCAGACCGCTTATCGCCTGGCAGCCGCAGGCGTTAGGGTTCTCGCCTACGATAAGTATAAAGGCGGCTTCGGCGGCTACGGCATAGAAGAAGCCCCCTTGGAAAAGCTCTTCGCCGAAGCCACAGCCATCTCTTTTCATGTTCCGCTTACTTCGGAGACCCGCCAATGGGCTGACCGCGCCTTCTGGGAGGCTTTCTCCCATCCTCTCTATGTGGTCAATACCGCCCGAGGTGAAATCCTCTCTCTGCCAGACCTCGTGTGGGCCCTCCAATCGGGTAAAGTCTTAGGTGCTGCCTTGGATGTGCTCCCTCAGGAGCCTCCTATCGCCCTTTCACCCGAAGACAATACCGCTTGGACTTACCTCCGCACCCACCCCCAAGTCCTCCTCACCCCTCATATTGCAGGCCTCACCCATGAAAGCGAACGCCGCTTAGCCGAGGCGACTCTCAGCCTCCTCCGCCATCTCGTGTAACCCCACAAAACCCAGCCACATCAGACTCCATCCATAAAGCCTGTGCCGCACCACCGTCCCCCAAAATGGCATGGCCATGGCCGCAATCCCTACTATAAAGACCCCCACCCCCACCAAAAATAGCGCCTTCCCCGACCAGCGCCATCGCCGCCCATATCGCCACAAGGCCCACCCTAAGAAAAACCACACTGCCAGCACCTCTACAGCCGCCAATAGCACCACTCCCTTGCGCGCCTGCCACAAGTACGGCCCCGTAAGACCATACCATGCCCCCTGCACCCAGCTCCACACACTCCCCAAGGCCCCCCCTACACAATCCATCAAAAAAACATGAGCTCCCTCCAAAAGTTCCGGATGCTCCCTCGGCGAAAGCCAAGAAGCCCTATAGCTACAAATCTTCTCAGCACTCCCCCATAATACCCCCCACGCCAGCACGATGGCCCCACCCCATAACCACCAGCTTCGCCAGGGCAACCGATACCCCATGCCCACGCTTACCCCCAAAAGGAGGGCCTCCCCCCGTATTAGGCCTAAGGTGACCGCTCCTGCCATTAGGCCCAACCCCTCCCTCCACGAAGGCCAGCTCCGCATGCTCGCCACCCAGCCCCCCACATACAGCATAAGCGGCAACCCCAAACTATCCCGCAGTACCCCAGAACCCCAAAACAACGCACTGGGCAAAAATAAAAATCCCACCCCCCACATCCCCCTCATCGGGATTACTCGTGACCATCGCCTATACGCTCCATACCACAAAAGCCCCGACAAAAGCCCCACTAACCCCTGCATCCCGTAATATCCCCCACCCACCGCCGCATACACCGGCATCATGAGCCGCGCAAACCTGTAATTCACGGGCGGCGAGTAGTCGTAGTCATACCCATAAAAACCCACATCCCGATAATACACCCGCCAGCCTACTTCCTCAAAATCCTTAGACAGCTCACGAAAAAGCAAAGCTATCCCCGTGCCGGGCTCATGCGTAAGGTAATACCACAGCCTCCCCGCCGTGGAGTAAATTTTGAGCGTATCGCCGTGGCAGTAATAGGAACTATACAGCCATCCAAAGGCCCATGCCGCTAATACCTTCACCACCAGATACCCATATACCCATAGAGGGGCGCGCTGATACTCTAACCGATACGCTATGTACCCTGCCCAAGCTCCCAACAGCAAAAAGCCCAAAAGCTCTCTCTCCGGATTGAGGGAGATCACCCCTCTAAGGTACGCGGGCGAGCTCAACATCTCATCCGCTGAGTTTTCTCTAACTTTCTCTCATGCTCGTCAAAATCCCTGCGGCGGCTCTCTATGGCATTTATGCCTATCCGGTTACGGTGGAGGTAAACCTTTCACCGGGACTAGGCTATGCTATTGTTGGCCTACCTGACAGTGCCGTCAAAGAAAGCCGAGAGCGCGTAGAAACCGCCATTCGCAATAGCGGCTTTGCCTTTCCCCGAGGAAAGATCATCATCAACCTCTCCCCCGCGGACCTACGTAAAGAAGGGACGGCCTATGACCTTCCTATTGCCGTCGGTATTTTAGCCGCTTCTGGCCAAATAGAGCGAGATAGCTTCGACGATTGCCTGCTCATGGCGGAATTGTCTCTGGATGGTACCTTAATGCCGATTCGGGGAGCGCTCCCTATTGCCATCTTAGCTCGAAAAAACCACACTCGTATCCTCCTCTTACCACCAGCCAACGCCCAAGAAGCTGGTATCGTCAAGGACATCTCCGTTTATGCCCCCCAAAATCTCAAAGAAGCCGTAGAATTTCTCTCTGGCCGAAAATCCCTCCAGCCAATCTATGTTGATGCTCGGGCTCTCTTTCAAGAAGCCTCCAATACTTACCCCGTAGATATGCGCGAGGTCAAGGGTCAGCTCCATCTCAAGCGCGCCATGGAAGTGGCCGCCGCAGGCGGGCATAACCTGCTCATGATTGGCCCCCCGGGTGCCGGCAAAACGATGATTGCTCAGCGCCTCCCCACTATCCTGCCCCCCCTTACCCTGGAAGAGGCCTTGGAAACCTCCCGCATCTACTCCGTCGCCGGCCTCCTCAAAGAAGAAACGGGCCTCCTCACTCGTCGTCCCTTCCGGGCCCCCCACCACACCATCAGCGATGTGGCCCTCGTCGGCGGTGGCAACTACCCCATGCCCGGCGAAATCAGCCTCGCCCACAACGGCGTCCTCTTCTTAGATGAACTACCCGAATTCAAGCGCCAAGTGCTGGAAGTCCTCCGCCAACCCTTAGAAGAAGGCAAAATCACCATTGCCCGCGCTCGCTTCCGCATAGAATACCCCGCCCGCTTCATGCTAATTGCGGCGATGAACCCCTGTCCTTGTGGATACTATACACATCCTACCCGGCCTTGCACCTGTGCCCCAGGTGCCGTCCAACGTTATACAGCTCGCATCTCCGGCCCTCTCTTAGACCGCATAGACATCCATATTTCGGTTACGCCAGTGGAAACCGCTGCCCTTAGTGAAACCAGCGCCGGCGAAGATAGCGCCACCATCCGCGCTCGCGTCCAAAAAGCCCGCGAAATCCAAGCCCACCGCTTTGGCACCATCCCCAACATCCACACCAATAGCCAAATGCCCCCCAAGCTCGTGGAAGAAATCTGCCGTCTGGATGAACCCAGTCGCCGCCTCTTGGAAAACGCCGCCAACCGACTCCAACTCTCCGCCCGAGCTTATCACCGCATCTTGCGTGTCGCCCGCACCATCGCCGACTTAGACGGCTCCGAAGCCATCAAAGCCCAACACCTCGCCGAGGCCATCACCTATCGCACGCTGGATAGAGCCACCTGGGGCACCTAACTCCCCCCTCCGCCCCACCGCCGCTGCTCCACCTCTATCCCTAAATGATCCAACACCCGCAAAACCACCGTATCCACCAGCTCCTCCACCGTCTGCGGCCGATGATAAAAAGATGGCATCGCCGGCATCACCACCACCCCCAACCGAGCCAGCTTCGCCAAGTTCTCCAAATGAAGCACACTCAAGGGCGTCTCCCGCGGCACCACTATCAACTTCCCCCCTTCCTTCAGCACCACATCCGCCGCCCGAGTAATCAAGTCATCCGATAAACCCGCCGCTAAACGCCCCACCGTCCCCATAGAGCACGGTATAATCACCATTTGCTTATACCCAGCCGAACCCGATGCAAAAGGCGCAAAATAGTCCTTGTGATGGTACCGGGCAAAGGTCTCAGGAAACGGTTTCTGAAGCTCCCATTCCCACACCGTCAGCGCATTCTCCGAGAGGACAACCCCCACCTCCAAAGGGAAGTGCCGACGCGCTTCTGCCAAGTAATACAAAAGCCGGTCCGCATACAAGCTCCCGCTTGCCCCGGTGATAGCGACAATCAATTTCATATAGCCACGCCAATACCTACCTCCCACTTTGGCATTGCCGGGTAGCTTCGAGCGGGCGCATCCCCGTATGTACCCGGCCGAAAATACGGCAGAAGATGATAGTACGCCTCCACAAACGCCCATTGCCGACCTATACGTACATACCCCCCTCCTTGAGCGGGGGCTAAATGCGGATTCCCCTCTATCCTCACCCGCTCCACCCGACCCTCCCGCTCTGCCACATACTTCATACTCCGACCGAAACGGTACGCCCCCCAACAGCCCATCTCTACCCACCACCTCGGAAATAGAGCTTGAGGTTCCCATCGCTGAAACCGTACCCCCCCCGCCAGCATCAAAGCCCCGCTTCGGTACTTGAACCAAAAGTACTTCTCCTGCTGCACTAACTCTACGCCAGGCACCACACTAGCCCCCGTCGCCCGAAAAGTTGCCTTCTCCAAAAGAAGCAATGGCGACAGCACTAATAGCCACTTCTTATCTCTTTCCCCGCCCACGCCCCACCGCCACGACAACCCCACCCGCGCACTACCAGACAAAAGCGGCGACAACGGAAAAGTATCCGTCAAAAC
>JAVVHK010000069.1:0-7490 GCA_032249525.1 Bacteroidota bacterium
CCAAACCCCCCCCCCTGTTTTTCACAAACTTCACGCCCCTGGTTTTCCTGATGCGGGGGGGGTTTTTTTGGGGGGGGGGCGCCCCCCCCCGGGGGGGCCCCCGCCGCCAAAAGAGAAAATTTTTTCCCGGCTCAGTTTAGCCGGTTATTAGTCGCCGCAAAAGAACTTTGAAGGGATAGTGCCAGCGCACCCGCCCACCTTCTTTTTCAACATAAAAGAGCCAAAGGCTGCTGGCCAGCCGATCTACGAGGTAGGGAGATAGCCGTTCCAGATAGGGATAACGTTGAGCTTTTCGGTAGAGCCGAGCCCCCTGCAAGCGATAAAGAAAGCGATCCTGCGCAAGCAGGTGCGTGCCCTCTATGTGAAAAGCGGCTATACGGGTCAGCACGAGAGACTTATGCAGCTGAAGGTAGCCATCTACGATAGAGAGTTCTGAAATCTGCGCCAAGAAATCCATGGAGTCCCGATAAGCCGCTAAGTAAAAGGGCCGAAGCCAGCGAAAGAAAGACGGCGTTTGAAAGATCCCTCGGGAGATGCGGCCTGTGGCAAGGAAGGTGCTGTTTTGTTTCCAGGTGAGGTTAGGCGCAAACCGGATAGCAGCCTGAAATTCGCCGGTGTACTCCCCCCGAAGTCCCAAAGCCCGAATGGCAGGCACCCGCATAAGACCGCTCTCCCTGAGGGCTGCATCCACGGGAAGCGCTTCGGCCTTAGCTTGCCAAGCCGCTATGTAACAGCTTGTATCCACCGCATCTAACACACCCCACCCTACAATCTTGCCCCCCTTATAGCCGGCCTCCACTCTATCTAAACGGATGACCTGCTCAGCCAGCTCCCCTTCCACCTCTACCCGCTCAAACCTAAATCCTACCATATCTACATTTTGCGCTACGACTTGCGCTTGGAGGTGCATCTTTTCGGGGAGTAAAAGACGGGGAAGGTACGTTCCTCCTCGGCGCACCCGCCACACATCCAAAAGCCGAAAGTTATCCACATACAAGGTGGCTCGGCCCCGCAACTCCCGCCAATCTTCGTATAGATAGCCCAGCGTGCCTTGGACTTCAGCCTCTCCCATAAGCCGCAACTCTCCCACCTGCGCATAAAGCCCCTCTATGCGAGTAGCCACCGGATTAAAGACCACCTGCACATGGTGGAGCAGAAGCGGTAAGTCGGGCTTCACAAAGCGGCCCTTGACAGCTGATAGGCGCGTCCACCCCTCGGCCTGATTATCCCAGGAAAGAAGGGTTTGCCAAGACTCCTGAAAACACACTTGCGCTTTGAGATGGCCGTCTTCTACTTCTACGCCTTTTAGGGGAAGCCAGCTGAGGACTTCGGGCAAAAATACCTCTCCGGAGGCCCACCCATCTGCTAAGCTATCCGTAAAAAGCCCCTGCACCTCTATATAACTTCCCGCAGCTGATTGGAGACAAGCCGTTTCTACCCATAAGCGCCGCTGGGAAAGGGAGCCCCACCCCGCCAGCCCTCCATAATAGGCCCCCCCCAAAAAACCCGCCAACGAAACCCTAACCGAATCACCCTGCCACCCCAGCTCAACCCATAGGTCATCCTCGGGGCTTTTGCCCCAGGCCCTCCCTTGAGCTCCCCCATTCGCTATAAGACCCTCCACCCGCAGACTAATCCCCCAAGGCTGATAATAAAGCATCCCCCCTCCATGAATGCCCTTCTCTCGGGAGCTCAGCCGAAGGTTTTCCACCTTCCAATCCTGACCCAGGCTAAGTCGCCGCACCTCCACCTGCCAAGAAAAAGGGATTTGCCCCTGACCACCCACCAAAGGCCGATACGCCCCAAAGAAGGCAGCGACCTCCGACCAATTAAGGGTGTCTATGCGAAGGGTTAGACCCGTTTTGGCGTCCCACAGGCCCATGGCTATTACCCTTTCCCGCCGAAGGACGCCCCGCCCCCGGCGAAGCGAACCCTCATACCTCCCCTCTATATCGCCAAACCGAAAATACGCCCTACCCGCTTCAGAAGCATACTCTACCTCCGCCTCCATTCCCCAAGGATAGCCCCCATACCAGCCATGCCCCCGCACCCTCCAAAGCGTTCCATCCGAACTCCGAAACGCCAAAACATACCAGGGCCTTTTCCAGAGCAGGCCCTCCAAACCCCGTAAATGGTCGCCTTCCCAGGTGGCACAGGCTTCGTAATGCCCTCGGGGGCCTTCGCCCCACACATGAAACCCCACCGTATCCCCCGAAAACCCTGCGCTGACCCTCACCGCCGGCCCCACAACAGCCTGAAAAAGCGGGGGAATTTCCCCCCATCGCTGAAGAAGCACGCTATCTACCCAGGCGTGCATTCCCCCCCATAAGGCCGCCCATCGCACGACCTTCCCCTCATATCCCAGCTTGAGAGCAGGAAAGTCTAACTGCAGCCTTGCCACTTCCCAGGTGTCGGTGGCTTTGCGATATTGTCCCGTATAATGCAGAGTCCCCTCCCGCAGTCCCTCGTAGAGCCGTCCCCGATAACATATCTCTAAACGTTCCAAGCAGACTTCGGCGGGGGCTATGCGCACCCAGAGGGAATCCACCTCTAAAAGCCCCTCCACTCGGTCCGCCACAGCCTCTATTTCCAACTGGGCAGGCTGATTAAAGAGGTAAAAGCGCACTTTTCGGCCAGAGATGGCGATGGAAAGTGGGCGACCCCGCCCCCGTTTCGGAAAGAGCCGCTGATAGTTACGCACAGCCCCGCTCCCCCGCCCCTGCCTCAAAAGAACAGCCGATGCCCCCTCAAACTCTATACGTCGTAACCTAAGCCCCTTAAAGTGCAGCCTTACCTTTTCAGCCTTTATGGGAGCAAAGGGAAGGGTAGTTTCGGTGGAATGCGCCTCTACTCCTTGCAAGTGGGCTTGCCATTCCTTTCCGCCCAGCCATTCCACAGCCACGGCTCCGACCCCCACCTCCGACCCAATATAATATTCCAGCACTCGGGCCGTCCAAAAGGAGCGCCCTCCTATTAGCCCAGCCACCCCGAATATGCCCCCCCCCCCCAAGCCATCTCACCCACTTCATGAAAACACCCTACATTTGTTTTTCATGAAGCCCGAAGAAAACCGACCCGACGAGCACATGCTCAATGTGGAAATCACCGACGAGGTGGCCGAAGGCATCTACTCAAACTTAGCGATTATCTCGCATACGGCGGCGGAGTTCATTCTGGACTTTGTGCAGGTTTTCCCCGGGGTGCCCAAAGCGCGGGTACGCAGTCGGATCATTCTTTCGCCCAGCCACTTTAAGCGTCTGGTTATAGCCATGCAGGATAATCTCCACAAGTATGAGAGTCGGTTTGGACCTATTGAGATTCGGGATGAGAACTTTCCGCCTGTGGCTTTTGGGGGGCCTGGTCTGGCTTAGCTGGGCCCAAACCCCCTCCAAAGCCCCCCCAAAAAAGGACTCTCTTCCTGCCATAGATTCGGCCATTACGCCCTTTGAGGCCCATCAAGAGGCTATTCTTAAGCTCGTAGCCTATCAAGAGCCGCACCTTCTTCGTTTGGACTCTCTCCTCAACGCCTACCGCGATACCCTCAATAGCATGATCGCTATTGCTCAGTATCCGAAACGTCTGCCCTTCTATGTAGATTCGTTTCGTGTAGTTACCAGCCGCATCCGCACCCATACAGAAGAGATCTATCAGCAGCTCAAAGACTTTTATTATGAGTGGCTGCCTTACCAGTATGCGCTGATGGCGGTATGGACCCGTTATGGCGAGCTCAAAGTCCTCCAACGGCTCACCCCCTCCGTCCGAGAAACCCTCATCCAATATCGCCGCTACTTAGACCTAATGATGAAACTCAATAAAAAAATCGCCGAGCTATGGACCGACTGCGATTACCTTTTACTTTCCAAGCTCAAATAGGGCTTTGGCTTTTGGGGGCTTTGGCCTATGCGCAAACAAATGTACTCAAGAAGCCCAATACTTTCACGCTGCTGAGTTTTAGCCGAGCTGCGGGGGATACGGCGGTTGTGATAAGTTATGAGATACCTTTTGATGGGATGGTGGAGTTACGGCTTTTAGGGCCGCAGGACTCGGTTGTGTATTTTTATCAGTGGCCGAGTTTGCAAGGCAAACGTCAACGACGTCTGCCTGGGACTGCCCAGCTGAAAGGCTCTTACCGGTACCGCATTACTTATAAGGGGCGCGACTACGAGGGCCAGGTGACTTTTTGAAGTTCGCCCAGGGCGCTGGCAGTAAGAATGGCAAAGTCATAGCGCAGGGGGTCGTGGGGCACCAATTCCCGAAATAGCTCCGTAAGAGCTACGACAGCGCGCCAGTTAGCAGTGGAAGTATGCAGAAGCCCTAAGCAGCGGGCCCAGCTAAATAGATGAACATCCAGGGGCACATAAAGCTCAGCAGGCGAAAAAGTGGCTGCCCAGGGCCCCGGGTCAATCTCGTCTTTTCGGATCATCCAGCGTAGCCATAGCCAGAGCCGCTTGGAAGCACTGCCCCGCCAAAGGTCCCCCACATATCGCCGCAGCGCCGGTGCGCCTCGGACCATCTCTGCCTGAAATGCCGCCACACCTTCCCACAAACCCTCCCGATACGGCCTAAAAAACGCCTCCAGCCCTCCATATCGCCCATAAATCTCCCGAAGCCCCTCCCACATCAGCGCTATGGTTTCCGGCTTCCAAGTGCGGTGGCGCAGTAGTATATACAAGGGCCTCCCACTTTGGAGATAGGCATAGGGCGAAGGCACAAGCGCCTGCAAAAGAGCCCGGGTTTTCTGGATAGCCACTCGGCGTTGCCCCCACGCAAAAAGAGCCGCCCACAAACCCGCTATCGCCTGATCCTCCACCCCCTCATACCCCCACACCACCTCCACCGGGTCCATAGCCCGATAAAACAAACAATGGTACCGTGCATACAGCGCCTCCAAGACAGACTTATAACCTCTCAAAGAGGGCACGCTACTTTTCGCTAAAGCGGGATAGGACCCACTGACGAAACTCCTCCCGAACCTGAGGATCCGTCTTATCTGTCAGCCAACGGCTCAAAAATGCCTGCGCCTCAGCCAAAGATTGGAGGTTATTTAGCTCCTCTATCGCCTGGTGAAAGGCCTCCACATCCCCCTCAAAAATCCGCTGAATGAACAGAAACTGCTTATGCGCCGGGATAGCCTCTATCTCAAAGCGCCGCAGAACATCGGCTCGGCGTGGCCGCTCTTGAAACTTCGCCGCCAAAATAGCGCGGGGCTCATACTCTACGGCGGAGAGTAGGGGATTCCGCCGGGCAGACTCAGCCTGAGCACCGCCCACCACCTTAGTACCCGTCCCAAAAAGATTCTTAAGCACCTCCCGATCCTCATCCTCAGCCGAAATAATACTGCCGCCAATCACCTCCTCTTCCGCAGCAGAAAGAGCCTGCCACCGCTCCTGAATACGTTCCCAGCTCTGACGAACCAGCCCTTCCAAAAGACGCCGTTGATACCCCTCTATGGGCTCCTGCGTCTCTTCTTCATAAACCTTAAGAATTCGGCTAAACTTCTCCCGCCACAGAGCCTCGTCAATCACCTGAAAACCTTGCCTTTCCGCATACGAAAGGAGCGCTGCCGGTACAAAGTCAAAATACACGATATAGCGGCTATAAAAGGAAAACTCCCTCAGATTGAGCGCCTTGCGGTGCTGGAAAAAATAGTTATACAGGCTCTCCTCGGGCCGGAGAATAAGAAGTAAGCTCTGATAAAGCGCCTGGTAGAGATACGGACTAATCTGCACATGGGGGATGGCGATTTTTTCATGGACTTGAAAGAGAAAGTCCCCCAGCCGCTCTAAGACAATCCCGTCCTGAACCTCCCAGAGCCGTGCCTCGTAAAGGGGCTTGATAAGGTGCGTATCTACCTGAAAGAAAATAAGTCTAAGCACCTGGGGGGAGGGCACAGCCTCGGATAGGGTCTTGTAGTCCCAGAGGGGGTAGATTTTACCGGTAAGCCAAGCTTGCTGGAGCTCCCGAACATACTTCTCCAAGGTAGAGAGGGCAGGGATGGGGCTGAGCATTGTCCAAAGATAAGCAGAACTCTGGATTGGTAGCTACCTTAGAGGAGTGTGGCGCATGGGACTGCTGGGGTGTCTCCTTCTGGCTCAGGAAGCTACTTGGCTGGATAAGCGCAAGCGGCTCCCGCCTTTTGAGGCCGCCCGAAAAAGGCCCGGATGGATATGGACAGCCTATCCTACAATAGGATACGACCCCAATCGCGGCATAGGGGCAGGTCTAAGTACCAATGCCTCTTACAATGGTCGCCGGGAGGATAGCCTTTTTAGGGCCCTTCCGTATCGGCACTTTGCCAGTATTCAGATAGGCTTTTTTCAGCGGGAGGTCTGGTATGGGCGGATTGGGTACGAGTGGTTGTGGCCTAAGGGTCGTCCATACCGGATCATGTTACGCATGGAAGGTCGCCAAGACGGGCAAACTCAGCTCTGGGGGTCCGATGCCCACACGCTCTCTTATAGAATTGATGCTCCCGACGGCCGTTTGAGCACCTATTATCAGGCTCTCAAAAGCCCCTTTGTAGATACGGCCGGAGTCCTTCGCACACGGGAAGCTTTTCACCGGGTGCTTATGCGACGATTCCAGCTCTGGATAATCGGAGAGCGGCTCCTAGCCCATGGACTCTGGCGACTAAGCGGGGGCCTCCGTTACCTCTACGAAAAGCCCACCTCCTTAGCGAACTCCCCTTATCGCCTCAACCGCCACCAGACCGCTCAGCAGGCCCCCACCCTCTACGACAGCCTCATAACCCAACCTCTCCCCTATCCCCTCTCTCCTGCCGGGTCTCGGCTCTTTCTCGGAGCAGCTCTCATATGGGATAGCCGGGACTTTGAAATAGACCCCCATAAAGGCCTTCTCCTGGAGCTGTCTCAAGAAATCGCCCTCGGACGCCCTATCTACAAAACCACCCTGGACCTCCGAAGCTACCTCCTACTTTATGAAAACCCCACAGGGCTCCCCCGCTTGACCCTGGCTTTACGCAGTGTGTTCTACGGCACTTATGGACAGAGAGTTCCGCTTTGGGACTTGTACTACCTCACAAGCTGGTCGGAAGCTCGTCGCTTTGAGGGGCTGAGCGGGCCCAACCTTCTGCGCGGCTACCGAGAAAATCGCTTCATCGCCCCCTTCGGACAAGTGCACCAGATGGAAATGCGCCTCATGCTCTTAGAAACCAAACTCCTTCGCCAAAACTTTGTTAGCGGGCTGATAACCTTTGCAGACTTAGGTACGGGAACTAACAGACTGACCCACTGGTCTTACCCCTGGAAAAGCAACATAGGCATAGGCGGACGAGTACTCTGGAATTTTCAAACCATTCTACGTGCGGATGCCGCCTACAGCCGAGAAGGGTGGCAAATCATCTTTACAACCCGACATACCTTTTAAGCCGGAATAGCCCTTGCCGCCAAGACCATTTCCTGGTTTTGTAATCAAAAACTTTCTGAATGGAGAGAGATGTTTTGGGCGGCGGCCAGCCCGTAGGGCTGGCC
>JAVVHK010000070.1:0-7478 GCA_032249525.1 Bacteroidota bacterium
TGGCCGCCGCCTATAATAGTCTGAGGAGCGGTGGGCACCGTTTGACCTTGGGTTTGTGGCTGGCCGTGTGAGGGGGGCCTTCTTATCCCAGACGGTGTCCGCGTAAGAAGTAGCCAGTGGAGAGGTGGCGGCCCTCTCGGGTTTGGAGGGTAAGTTCGCCGATTTCTATCTCACAGGGGCCGAAGAATTCTCGTACGAGGCGCAGGAGGGTAGCGGGGGAGAGGTCTCCGCTGTAAGTATTGAGGAGGAAGGAGCCGTTTTTTTCTAGGAGGGTGGCCAGGTCAGAAAGGAGGGGGGGTAGGTCTTGTTCTAAGACCCAGCGTTTGCCTTCGGGGCTCAGGCCATAAGCGGGTGGGTCTAAGAGAATCAGGTCGTAGCGGTGGCCCCGGCGCTTTTCCCGCTGGACAAAGGTGCGTACATCGTCATGTATCCATCGGATGGTGGAAAGGTGATTGAGCTGGGCATTGCGGTTGGCCCAGGTGAGGGCGGGCTTGCTGGCATCTACGTGGGTAACTTTTGCACCAGCCAGAGCCGCCACTATGGATGCAGCCCCCGTATAAGCAAAAAGGTTGAGTACCCGCGCTTCAGAATGGAGGACAGCATAAAGCCATTCCCAGTGCACAGCCTGCTCTGGAAAGAGGCCCAAGTGCTTATAGCGAGTAGGGCGAACTTCCAAGTGGATGGTCCACCCTTTTTTGCTGGTATAGCTCATGGTCCAGGCCTCGGGAAGGGGGGGCTCCCACCGGCCCTGGTAAGCCCCCTCCAAAAGAAAGCGATGCTGGGGCCTCCAAGACTCTATGGGCTTTGCGGGTGGGCCGACTGCCCAGCCATCCGGCCGCTGCAAAATCAGCTTTCCCCACCGCTCCAACCGCTGCCCCTCCCCAAAGTCTAACAGCTCATACCCCTTCCACTGGGGAGAGAGGAGACGATATTCCACCCCCGCAAAAGTAAGCTTGTACCCCCACCTGTCGGAAGTTTTTCTATATCTTTGAAATCATGAGGTGGCTAAAAGTGGGGGCATTCGGGCTCTCGCTTTTGTGGGGGCAGTACATTCTTATTCCGATGGATCATGCGCAGGCTCAGCACCTGCGGGCCTACGGGATGGTGTATGCCCTGCTGATGAAGGGCGTCCCCGTAGACTGGCTTTTGAACTATCGGGGAGGGAGCTTTGCGTATCTGGACTTAGTAGGCACCGAGATGGAGCTGGAGCGTCGGGGGATTGTGTATGAGAAGTTATCTGGAGCCCAGTACGCTGCCATCTTAGCCGAAATAGCCCGCCCTGAGGTCAACATGGATGTAGTGCGCTTAGAAAAGGCTCCCCGCATCGCTGTCTATGCGCCGCCGTTTTCAGAGCCATGGGATGATGCCGTGCAGCTGGTGCTACTTTATGCGGAGATACCCTACGATGTGATTTATGATGAAGAGGTTTTGTCGGGCAAGCTCAAAGACTATGACTGGTTACATCTCCATCATGAGGATTTTACGGGGCAGTATGGGAAGTTTTATTCATTTCGGGATCGGCCCTGGTATCGGACGATGGTTCGGGAGCAGACTGCGCTCGCTAAACGGTTAGGCTTTCGGCGGGTGCCCGACCTCAAGCTCGCCGTCGTCAAAAAAATCCGAGAATGGGTCCAAAATGGCGGCTTCCTCTTTGCGATGTGCTCTGCTACCGACACCTATGATATTGCCTTGGCAGCCGAAGGTATAGACATCGTGGGAGAGATTTACGACGGAACCCCATTTGACCCGTCAGCTAATGCCAAACTCAACTACGAACCCTGCATTGCTTTTCAGAACTTCCGGGTGATTTTAGACCCTTACAATTATGAGTTTTCGGACATTGACACGGGCAGTCGGGAGGGGCGGCGGTATATTCGGGAAAGTGAAGACTATTTTACGCTCCGGGAGTTTTCAGCGAAGTGGGACCCTATTCCGACGATGCTCTGTCAGAATCATGAGACTACGATTAAAGGCTTTTACGGGCAGACTACGGGCTATGAGCCGCGCCTACTCAAACCCCATGTGGTGATCATGGGTGAGTTCAAAGCGATTGGGGAGGCGCGCTATATTCATGGGATTTTGGGGCGGGGATTTTGGACTTTTTATGGGGGGCACGACCCCGAAGATTATCAGCATTTAGTGGAAGAGCCGCCTACGGATGTTAGTAAATATCCTACTTCGCCGGGGTATCGGCTGATTCTCAATAATGTGCTTTTCCCGGCGGCCCGACGGAAAAAACTCAAGACTTAGCTTTGAGTTCTTGCAGGGCCTTTTGGGCTTCCGTGAAAGTAGAGTCTAAGAGGAGGGTTTTTTCGTAGAAGGAGATGGCTTTAGTGGTGTCGCCCTTATATTCGTAGAGGCTGGCGAGCATGAAGGTGGTTTTGGGGTTTTTGGGGTTGAGCTCGTAGGCGCGGGTAAAGTCCTCCAAAGCTCGGTCGTATTTTTTCGCTAAGAAGAGCACATAGCCGCGTCCATAGTAGGCATCGGCATAGGTAGGGTGAGCGAGGATGGCCTGGGTGAAAGCTTGTATGGCGGAGAAGGCGAGCGTTGCCTGGCGGCGGGGGTTTGGCTCTCGCTGAAGGTGGTACAAAAAGTATAGCCCCAGCTGGTAGTTGAGAAAGGGATGGAAGCGGTTGAACTGCCAGTAGGGGTCCAGGAACTGCTTTTTAGCTTCTTCGGGTTTGTGGTAAGTGGCGAGGTACAGGTCAAAAAGAAAGGCGCGGGCTTTGTCGGCGGTGGAGTCGAGGGCGAGGGCTTTTTTCCAGTAGGTTTCGGCGAGGGGGTATTTTCCTTGTTGGTGGGCCCAAAGGCCGTAGGTGATCCAGTAGTTGGGGTTGAGGCTGTCTAAGGCGAGGGCTTTTTGGAGGTGGTATTGGGCTTGAGCGAAGTCTTTTTTGAGCAGGAAGGCGCTGGCTATGCGGTGATGCAGCTCTGGGGAGGCGCCTCCGCGCTCTAAGGCCTGTCGGTAATAATATAACGCGGAGTCGTCCTGGGCTTGGGTGTAGTGATAGAAGCCCATGAGTTCGTAGAGGTAGGGATTTTGGGGGGCGAGGTAGAGGACGATGCGGAGGGACTCTATGGCGGCGGTGGTATCACCGACTTCAAAGAGGGAGAGGCTTTTTTGGAGGGCTCGGGCGGCTCGCACGCTGTCGGAGACCAAAGTATCGGCGGGAGCTGTGTGCGCAGGGGGTCGGGTGGGCATGCAAGCACCCCCCAAGAGGAGCCCGCCCATCGCTGCCAAAGTTGCCAGACGGTTTTTTCCCATGGGACAAGGTAAAAGTACGGCGCTAAGTCTTTCCACGGTCCCAGCACAAACGGCCGATGGGGTATCCAGGGATGCGGCAGCATGAGCGCAGGGCTATGGCAAACCACCTCCCCATACGCTAAAAGATCCAAGTCCAAAACCCGAGGCCCCCAGCGCATGCGGTTTTGCCGCGGACGCCCCAGCTCATCCTCTATGGCTTGGCAAACAGCCAATAGCTCCCACGGCGAAAGAGCCGTCTCTACCTGCCATACAGCATTTAGGTAGGGCGGCTGCTCCAATACCCCCCACGGAATCGTCTCATAAACAGGAGATGAGCCCACCACCCGCACCCCAGCCGATGAAAGAGCCCGATACGCATACGCTAAGGCTTCCCAGCGGTTACCCTCATTACTGCCCACTCCCAGGAAAATCATGCTTTTTCCAGGGCTCTTTGGATGGCGGCTATGATGTGAGCTGTGGAAAGGCCGTACTTTTCCAGAAGCTCGTCAGGCTTCCCGCTTTCGCCAAAAGTATCTTGCACTGCTACCCGAATAACACGCCGAGGATAATGCTGGGTAGCTACCCACGAAACAATATCCCCTAAGCCATTCCACATTTGGTGCTCTTCGGCGGTAACAACGATAGGAGTCTGGGCTAAGTAGTGGGCAATGCCCTCCACATCTACGGGTTTGAGCGTATGGACATTGACGACGGCGATGGAGAGGCCTTCTTCTTCCAGGGCGTAGGCGGCTTGGAGCGCATGCCAAACAAGATGCCCGGTAGCAAAAATAACCCCATCTTTTCCTTCTAAGAGGGGCTGGATTTTCCCAATCTGGAAGGACGGGTCTTCGGCGGGGGTGAAGTTGGGTACAGCAGGCCTCCCAAATCGTAAATAAACCGGCCCTTCCCAGTAAGCCGCCGCCAACGTCGCCAAACGAGTTTGATTATAATCGCAGGGGCTAATCACCGTCATGCCGGGGAGGCCTCGCATCAAGCCAATATCTTCCAGCATTTGGTGGGTAGCGCCGTCCTCGCCTAAGGTGAGCCCCGCATGCGAAGCCGCAATCTTGACCGCTTTGCCCGAATAGCACACACTTTGCCGAATCTGGTCATACACCCGCCCCGTAGCAAAATTCGCAAAAGTCCCCACAAAAGGAATAAATCCCGATCCCGCTAACCCGGCCGCCACCCCAATCATGTTAGCTTCGGCAACTCCACATTGAAAGAAACGATGTGGAAAGCGCTTTGCAAAAGCATCCATTTTGACGGAGCTGGTCAGGTCAGCCGAAAGCGCTACGATACGCTCGTCTTTTTCGCCCAGTTCCAGAAGGGCGGCTCCGAAACCTGAGCGGGTCTCTTTGGAGCCGAGGTTTTCGTATTTAGGGCGCATAGAGTTAGAAGTCTTCAAGGGTTTGGGGGAGCTGCTGGATGGCTTTTTCAAATTGTTCTTTGTTGGGGGGTTTGCCGTGCCAGTTGTGGTCGTTTTCCATGAAGTCGACGCCTTTGCCCATGGTGGTGTAGGCGATGATGATGACGGGGCGTTGGTGGTGGGCTTTTTGGCGGGCTTCGGAGAGGGTTTGGAGGATGGAGGGGAAGTGGTGGGCCTGATGGAGGGAGAGGACTTCCCAGCCGAAGGCTTCCCATTTAGCTTCCAGGGGGTCCGTATTGAGGACGGTGCGGGTATCGCCGTCAATCTGCTTGTAGTTTCGGTCTATGATGGCGATCAGGTTATCTACCTTGTGGTGGGCGGCGAAGAGGGCGGCTTCCCAGATTTGGCCTTCGTTGATTTCGCCATCGCCGAGTACGACATAGACTTCGTGGGGGTCGTGGGCGAGCCGTTTGCCCAGGGCATAGCCGATAGCTACGGAAAGGCCTTGGCCGAGAGACCCGGTAGCGACTCGTACGCCCGGAAGGCCTTCTTTGGTGGAAGGGTGACCCTGCAAACGGCTATTGATGCGCCGAAAGGTTGCCAGCTCCGACACAGGAAAATAACCCCTTCGGGCCAGCACACTATACCAAGCGGCACAAATATGCCCATTGGAAAGAATGAAGACGTCCTCTC
Organism: Bacteroidota bacterium; assembly: GCA_032249525.1. Classification (GTDB taxonomy): domain Bacteria; phylum Bacteroidota; class Bacteroidia; order SpSt-205; family SpSt-205; genus JAPYWM01. Next base: position 5,307 of record JAVVHK010000070.1, read on the forward strand.
CGAGGCCGGTGGGGTTCCAGGGGTGCGGCTGGAGCCGAAGATGCGCAAAATAAAGAGCTGTCAGAATGTCCGCCATTCCCAAGGCTCCCCCTGGATGACCGGATTGAGCCTGATAGATCATCCGAATGACATCCCGCCGCACCTGCGCCGCTATTTTAGCAAGCTCTTCCTGCACTCTGCAAAAGTACACCATCCCCCCATGGTCAAAACCAACCCCGCTTCCCCTGGTGGCTGAAGGCTGAGGGCAGTTTAGAGTTTGTATCGGAGGGGGGCCTCGTATTTCCCAGTCCAGAGATGACCCCCGAACCCCACCCAAAAGGGCCTTCTCGTACCTTTGCCCCAAACATGGCCGGCGAAAAGATCATCTATACCATGGTGCGGGTCTCCAAAATCGTCCCGCCCAATCGCGTCATTTTGCGAGATATTTCCCTCTCGTACTTTTATGGGGCCAAGATTGGTGTCGTGGGGCCTAATGGCTCTGGAAAAAGCACGCTTCTACGCATCATGGCAGGGGTGGATAAGGACTTTCAGGGGGAGGCTAAGCTTTCGCCGGGATATACTCTGGGCTATCTTCCGCAGGAGCCTGTATTAGACCCGGAAAAGACGGCTATAGAGATTGTGCGGGAGGGGGCTGCGGAAGTATATGCTTTGCTGCGGCGCTTTGAGGAGATCAGCCAGAAGTTTGCCGAGCCTCTCTCGCCAGAAGAGATGGAAAAGCTTTTAGCGGAGCAGGCCCAGCTGCAAGAGGCCATAGATGCGGTGGACGGGTGGAATATAGACAACTACATTTTGCAGGCGATGGAGGCTTTGCGGTGTCCGCCGCCGGATGCGCCCGTAAAAGTGCTTTCGGGAGGGGAAAAGCGCCGATTGGCCTTAGCCCGCCTGCTGATACAAGAGCCGGATATTCTGCTTTTGGATGAGCCGACCAACCACTTAGATGCAGAAGCGGTGGCTTGGCTGGAAGCCCACCTGGCCCAATATCAGGGTACGGTCATTGCGGTTACTCACGATCGCTATTTCTTGGAAAAGGTGGCTGAGTGGATTTTGGAGCTGGATCATGGGTATGGGGTGCCCTGGAAGGGCAACTACTCCTCTTGGCTTCGGCAGAAGGAGGCCCAACTCAAAGAAAAGAACGCGGCTCCCGAGCGGCGCCGGGCCCTTCAACGGGAGCTGGAATGGATTCAGATGTCGCCCCGCGACCGGGAAGCTCAGCGCAAAGCCCGGCTCGCCACCTACGAACGCCACCAGCGCGAAGACCAGGAAATCTTCATTGCGCCGGCCCCCCCCTTAGGCGATTGGGCCCTCCAAGTAGAAAACCTCACCCTCCGCCTCGGAGACCGAACCCTCTTTGAGAACCTCACCTTTGCCGTACCTCGCGGCGCTGTCCTCGGTATCATCGGACCCAATGGCGCCGGAAAAACCTCCCTCTTCCGCCTCATCACCGGCGAAATCACCCCCACCCACGGCCAAATCAAAATCTCCCCCAAAGCTATCCTCGCCTATGTGGACCAAGAGCACCGCGAGCTCAATCCCAACCTCAAACTCCTTGACCAAATCTCGGGCGGCCAAGAGCAAATCAAGATTGGGGACCGCGTCCTGAATGTACGAGCTTACCTGGCCCGCTTCGGCTTCACAGGCAGCGATCAAGAAAAATTTGTCCATCAACTCTCCGGCGGCGAAAAAATGCGCCTGCACTTAGCTTATGCCTTCCAAAAGGGAGCCAATCTCCTTCTTTTAGACGAGCCTACCAACGACCTGGATGTCCATACCATCCGCGCCTTGGAAGAAGCGCTGGAAAACTTCACCGGCAGTGTGCTCATCATTTCCCACGATCGGTGGTTTTTGGATAGGTTGGCTACGCATATCTTGGCTTTTGAGCCCGGCGAAGGGGTCTTCTTTGTAGAAGGAAACTGGTCGGATTATGAGCAGATTTGGCGGCCGCGCCTCGTCAAGCGCCCTCCACCCAAGCATGTCTATCGCCGCCTCAAAGCTATCGGATAAAGCAGGCCTCGTCCTTCAGATAAAACCCCTCCCCAGTAGCGTATGAGGCACCTCCCCTCTCTGCACTGAGAGGGTAGAATGAACGTGGGGAGCGGGGAAAGCCTTTCTCTGAGCTCATACCATTTTGAGGCCAAGGCTTTCTTAATGTGAAGGGGGGATGGGCGCGCCCGC
>JAVVHK010000071.1:0-7433 GCA_032249525.1 Bacteroidota bacterium
GAATAAGTCCCGTGTACCAGAAAAGCACGGAGATGGTGAAGTACGTGCTGATGGCGAAAACATCCCACAAGAGAGGGGAGTTGAAGTTGACCCAGAGGGGGCCATGGGTATTGGGCAGGGGGATAAACCAGAAGACGAGCCAAGGGCGCCCCATGTGAATGATGGGAAAAAGCCCGGCACAGATCACGGCGAAGATGGTCATAGCTTCGGCGGCGCGGTTGATGGCCATACGCCACCGCTGCCGAAAAAGCAAGAGGATTGCGGAAATGAGCGTACCTGCGTGCCCGATACCGATCCAGAAGACGAAGTTGGTAATGTCAAAGGCCCATCCAATGGTTTTATTGAGGCCCCAGGTACCAATCCCCACCCAGATAGTGTAGGCAATAGCGGCAAAACCTGCGAACATGATCAGGGCCGTAAAGGCCGTGGTTACATACCATTTCCAGGAGGCGGGACCCAAGATGGGGCCTACAATATCATCCGTGATTTGCTTGTAGGTCTTGCGACCTAGGATGAGCGGCTCCCGAATTGGACTTTCATACATAGGTTATGTGGTTTGGGTTTGAGGGAGTTCGGTATTTCGGACTTTGACCATGTAACGGATGGAGGGGCGGACGTTGAGTTCGGAGAGGGCGTAATAGCCGCGGGGTTCTTCCATGAGTTTGGAGACTCGGCTATTGGGGTCGTTGAGGTCGCCGAAGGTGATGGCGCCCGTGGGACAAGCTTGTTCGCAGGCGGTTTTGACGGCGCCGTCTTGGAGGGGCTGCCCTGCTTTTTTGGCTTCCAGTTTGGCGGCTTGGATACGTTGTACGCAGAAGCTGCACTTTTCCATTACGCCGCGGGCGCGCACGGTAACATCGGGGTTGAGCACCATCCGGCCCAGTTCATCCACGGGGTTGAAGACCCATTTTTCAGCGTTGGTATAGTCAAACCAGTTGAAGCGGCGGACTTTGTAGGGGCAGTTATTGGCGCAATAGCGGGTACCTACGCAGCGGTTGTAAACTTGCTGGTTGATACCCTCGGAGCTGTGGGCGATGGCGAGGACGGGGCATACGGTTTCGCAGGGGGCGTGGTCGCAGTGCTGACAGAGCATAGGCATGAAGAAAGCCCGGGGAAAGTCTTCGGCGCGCTTGGCGGGAAATTCTTCGGGTTTTCCGGTATGGCCGGCTGTAGAGGTAAAGTAGCGGTCAATGCGGATCCAGTGCATGTCGCGGCCTCGGCGGATTTCATCGCGGCCGACGACCGGTATGTTATTTTCTGCGATACAGGCTACTACGCAGCTAGCACAGCCGATACAGGTATTGAGGTCAATGACCATGCCCCAGCGATGGCCTGGCATGGGGTGTTCTTTCCACCAGAGGGAAATGAGATGGGGTTCTTCGTGGTTGCCGGCCTTAGGATCCTCACGATAAGCAGAGAGAGAGGTTTCTCGGATGTATTCTCGGCCAGCGTAAGTTTCCCATTCTTGGATGCGGGCGAGCTTGTAGGTTTCTCCGGTTTTAGTGAGAGAAGCGCCGCTCTGAATGGAGCAGCGGTACTCCCCTACCCTTCCAAAGAACGGATAGGCATTTTGTCCGACGCCGACGGCGGCTCGTCCGCCTTTTGTACGACCATAACCGAGAGCTACACCGATAGTTTTAGGCGCCGTGCCAGGGAGGATATAAACGGGAAGCGTGAGCGTTTTTTCTCCCAGGGAGAGTTTGGCCATGTCTCCATTTCGGAGGTCCATTTCTCGGGCCAGGAGGGGGGAAACGACGAAGTAGTTATCCCAGCTTACTCGGGAGAGGGGGTCTGGGGTTTCTTGGAGCCAGGGGTTGCCCGCCTGGGTACCGTCCCCAATCGTGACCTTTTCGTAGAGATAAAGTGTGAGGCCATCGGCGGGCATTTGCGGTAGCTGGTTGAGCCATTCGGTAGGTTTCCAGTTGGCCTTAGGCTGGGTAGCAGGGGCAGTTGTTGTGAGCACGACGCCTTCTTCCAGAGCTCGTATCCAGAAGGTTTCGGGGTCGTCTGTGGGGAGGGCCTTTGGTTCGGGCCAGAAGGGGGTAGCCTTTCCAGAATCGACGGCCTTTCTATAGGCGACGTATTGGGGGAAGATTTCTTTTTGCCAGAAGGCCTTGAGGTAGTCGTAGTGCGATTCTGAGCGGCCAAGCCAGGAGAGAAGGATTTCAGCAAAGGACTTAGTGGAGAAGATGGGATGAATAGTAGGCTGCTGGAGGGTATAGAGGCCTTCGTAGGGCTCGGCATCGCCCCAGCTTTCTAAGAAGTGGTTTTCCGCTAAGACATACTTACAGGCGGAGGCGGTTTCGTGGAGGTGGGTATGGATGGCGATGGTGAGGGGGACTTTGGCGAGGGCGGCTTGAAGGCGGTCGGCTTCTGGAGCATCATAAAGAGGATTGACCTGGTGGAAGAGGACGGCGCCTACCCGGCCCTCTTCTAAGTCAGAGAGGAAGGTTAGGAAGTCTTTTTCTCGGGCTTGACGGAGGTTGCAGCTGGGGGTTATAAAGAGGGTTTGGCCGTAGTTATCCAGTAGGAGGTTTATGCCGGCGACGAGGGCTTGGATGGCGGGCAGGTGGGAGCCGCTGACGACGAGGCTTTGGCCGCGGGCTTCCCAGAGTTTTTCGGCAGTGTAGGCAATGGCATTGTCGGGGGTGTCCCAGTTAGTGCCGTCGCCGACTAAGGGGGCGCCGGCCTTCTCGGCTATATGGTTGTACAGGCTAAGGACGGCCTTTGGGAGGTCGGTAGCTTCAATGGGGATGCGTTTATCGGCGCTATAACCGGTGATGGTGGGTACAGCTTCAAACTGAATATGGAGGGACATGTCTTTGCGGCCGCCATAGAGGATGCGGTTTTTAGACCAGCCGCGGGCATAGGTAGTAGGGTCGCCCCAAGTGCCTAAAAAGTCCGCACCAAAGCTAACGATGACCTGAGCTTTTTCAAAGCGGTATGTGGGAAGGGCGGCCTTTCCGAAGATTTGCTCGTGAGCGGTCCGGATCCCATCGTAGGGGATGGCCTCGTAAATGATGTGGCGGGCATTAGGGAGGGCTTTGAGCCAGTCTTGGATGAGAGCACGGAGGCTCGGGCTGAGAATAGGAGGGGTGAGCAGGTAGATGAGGCCCGACTGCTTTTTGAGCTCTTCCATGAGGGGAGCTCCCAAGGCGGACCAGTCGGCAGCCTGCCCATTTATGAGGGGCTTTTGAAGGCGGGTGTGGTCATAAAGTGTAAGGATAGCGGCTTGACCGCGCACATGAGTGCCGCCTTCGGTGAGAGGATAGGAGGGATTGCCTTCTATCTTGATGGGGCGGCCATCCCGGACTTTGGCAAGGATAGACTGGAAAATTTGTCCGTCAAAAAAGCTCGTAGCATAATAGTCCGGGATAGTGGGGATGTGTTCAGCGGGTTTTTTGACATAAGGAAGGGCATATTTGACGGGGGTTTTTTCGCAGGCGGCGAGGACAGCAGCACTAATAGAAATGCCGCAAAGTTTGAGGAAGTCTCGGCGGGTAGTGGAAAAATCGCCATTGGTGAGGTCTTCTACTGGGATGTCTTTGTCAAAAGGCTTCATATCAGTAATGACATTTGGAGCATTCTAAACCGCCGATTTGCTCAACGGTAACGGTTTTTTCTTTGAGCGCTTGGTGAAGGCGCTCGTAATAAGGATTGGCCGTAAGGTCTACTTTAGTTTGGCGGTGGCAGTTGATACACCAGCCCATGCTAAGGTCGCTATATTGATAGACTTCTTCCATTTCTTCTACGGGGCCGTGACAGGTTTGGCAGGCGATGCCGCCGACTTTGACGTGTTGAGCATGGTTGAAGTAGACGAGGTCGGGGAGGTTATGGATACGGACCCATTCTATGGGTTTGCCTGTTTCCCAGGATTCTAAGATTTTGGCGATTTCTTTGGTGCCGTAGCGAGAGCCCTCTTGGATGTAGTTGTGGCAGTTCATGCAGATGTTGGTGGAGGGGATGGTGGCGGATTTACCTTTCTCAACGCCGACGTGGCAGTACTGACAGGCGATTTTGTACTGGCCGGCGTGGAGCTTATGGGAGAATGCAATGGGCTGGACAGGTTGATAGCCTTTATGTAGGCCGACGGATCGGGCTTTGACGGTGGTGGCGCTTACCCACCATACGAAGCCTATTAGGAGCACCAGGGCTATGAAGCGCTTGGAGCGGAGGACGGGCTGTAGTCTTTCCCAAAGGGAGGGTCGGCTGATGCTTTCAGCTTCTTGAGGTTGAAGGACTTTGGAGAGGGCAGCCACGGTGATGAGGAGGGCGAGGGATATAGCTCCGAGGGCAAGGGCTAACACCCATAAGATAGGAGAGGCAGTTCCCGCACCTTCTCCGGCTGCTGGGGTGCTTCCGCTTGAGGCGGCGGCTGGGGCGGCTTCGGCTTTGGCTAAGGCTTCTGTTTCCGCCTTGATGTAGTCTAAGATGGACTTGATCTCAGCTTCAGTAAGGCCTGTGAAGGCCGTCATGACGGTCCTGTTGTATTCTTCATAGAGCTTTTTAGCGTAGGCGGAGTATTTGAAGTTTCCATTGATGTAGGCCTGAGAATTCTGGATAAACTTGATGAGTTCGGCTTCGTCATTTCCCCAGCGTTCGTGAACGCCTTTAAGGGCGGGTCCCACAACGCGCTTATTTACGGCATGGCAGGAAGCGCAATTCGCCTGAAAGAGGGCTTTGCCGTCCTGAGCCCAGAGCGTGCCCAGCAGCACCGCTCCAAGGATGGGTCTAAGCCAGTTCATAGCTGATTTCATTTGAATGTGAAAACACGATGCAAAGGTAGCGAAGTTCCATTTATTCCAAGTTCTTCTTTTGGGGGTGGGCGGTTTGGGTTTGGAGGCAGGCTTTGAGGGAGTCAATCTGCTTTTGGAGGGCGATGATGTAGAGGGTGAGCTCTTCTACTTTTTCTACGAGGGCTTTTTGGGTGGAGACGAGGGGGATGCCTTGATGGCTTATTTCTGCTTGAGAGGGCAGGCCTGGGAGGTGTTTGTTTTGGCGGATGAAGGTTTCTAGTTCTGAGAGGCTTCGGAGTTTGTAGGAGGGCTCAAAGACATAGTCGGGCCATTTGGCGCCGCTGTCCGTATAGATCTCTTTGACCCGGATGGGGGCATAGAAGTAGGCGGGCTTGTAGGCGTGCAGACTTCCATTCCCATAGATGACGAGACCATCTCCACCGTTCTCATCAAAGACAACAAAGGATTTATTGGTGGTAGCATGTGAGCCTTTGGTTTGTATGACAAAGCCATATCCCCAATCGCCATCTGGGGTCCAGCTAAAACCTACGACTCCCCCGCAGGGTTTATCATACAGGCAGTTGGTACCTCGGCCCCGGCAGCAGCCAGCGGTTGTAAGGAAGGCTGAGCCAAGGACTATCCACAAGCCTATTTTGATATGCGCTCGCACGGCGCAAAGGTAAGCGATACGGGCCGATTCTTCCCTTCTTTGCGGGTATGCTCACTCTCTTAGTGTGGATGCAGATAGGGCCGATTTTTCCTTCGGGCAGCCAGATAGCTCAGGAGCTCAAACTTTTTCCTGGTTATGCTCAGGACGCTTGGGTTGGTTACCGAGCCCAGCGCCAGGGCCAAGTGCACCTGTACCTACATCATGTGGATAGCAGTGGAAAAAGTCATACCTCCCTAAGCGGCTGGAATATTTCCGCAGGAGACTCCCTTCCTGTCCTCACTTGGGATGGCTTTGTCAGTAGTGATAATCGGTTTTATGGAAGCTATATGCGACCCGGGCGGCTTACACTATTCTGCCTTTCTGGGGATAATCGCTTCATCTGGAAAAATGACCTTTCTATAGCGGCTCAGACAGGGGAACTTCGCGTTTGGGCTACCCCCGGACAAACCTTTATTATGGCCCTTCTTACAGAGCGAGAAATCATGCTGTATGGTTACACGACAAGCGGCGAACGGCGCTTTTCCCTCCGAGTAGATACGACTGCCCATCCTAAACGGCACCTTCGAGTGATGAGCAGCGGAAACGACGGCTTTTGGCTGATCTGGGAAACCTTTCCAGGCAAAAACTGGACCCTCATGGCCCAGCGCTTCAGCTGGGAAGGCCAACCGCTTACCAGCCCACACCCCCTCTCTACCCTCCCCCACACCATCCACAACGCCACCTTCACAGATGACGGTTACGGGGGATTTTTCGGCGTCTACGAAAGTTCGCACCTCCAAAGTGCCGGCAAAGACCTTTACCTCGTCCGCTACAACCGCCACGCCCAAAAAGTCTATGAAGTTCCCCTCTGCTTAGAAAGCGGCGACCAGCAAAATCCGCGCCTCTATAAACGAGGTACCGAACTGCTCATAGTCTGGGAAGATAACCGAGATCAGGACTGGGACATCTACTATCAGCGAGTGGAGATTAGCTCGGGGAAACGTCTTCTCAAGGCTGAAGGAGCCCCCCTGGTCGTACTCCCAGGCCCCCAGCATAATCCTCATCTCATCTTAGATTACTTTCAAAACGAGTCGGTGGTGGTATGGGAGGACTTTCGCCACCTACAGCCAGATATTTACTACCAGCGCGTTTCGGCCAGCGGGGAACGTTTGTGGGAGTTTGGAGGACGCCCCTTGGTCTCCAATCCGCACGCTCAGCGACATTTGATTGCTTATCCCCAAGATTTTCAATACTTTTGGGTGGCCTTTTTAGAAGACCTTCCTTTGCAAGGCACGCACCCCTGTTTGTACTATGTAAAAACAGATGGAACTATTCACAAGAAGCTGGAGCTAAAAGGCGCTAATCATGCGCAGGCGACTTTAGGGCGGTTGTGGGCTCAGCCTTGGGGGGAAAAGGTGCTCGTAGCCTGGCAGGATAATCGGGACTTTACTCAGAAGCCGCAGCTTTATTTGCAATGTCTTTCGGCGGAGGGGCGGCCTTTGTGGTCGGTGGATGGCCTTCCTTTGGGACTTCAGGAGCAGGGTGAGGAACGAGTTTCAGATATTATAGCCACGGGTGATACGCTCTGGATTTTATGGCAGCTTCATGAATCCGACGTGGAGGATGATTTATTTGCGCAGGGTTTTTTAGCTTCTGGGGAGAGGGTTTTTCGGGAGGGGCCTATTCCGGTTTGTATTGCTGATCGGGTGCAGAGTGATGCGCGCTGGCTTAGGTATCGAGGGGGCTTATATGCTACTTGGACCGATAGCCGAAGCCTGGAGGAGACGGGGTTTGACTTGTATTATCGGCGCTTGACACCTCTCTTCCCGGAGGTGGGATGGCGCACTACGCCTACTTTTCAGAGTAACGCATTTTACTTTGTCTTGGATACCCAGCGGGTTCACCATCTTTGGAGCGAGGCCACGCCGGAAGTGTATCAAATTTTTTACGGGTTGGGCCCCTTAGGCAGGCCTGCTAACCCCCAGCCTTTGCGTCCGACTTATAAGCCCCAGCGCTTCCCCGCTCACCTCTTTGCACCCGACGGCACC
>JAVVHK010000072.1:0-7394 GCA_032249525.1 Bacteroidota bacterium
TTTTTTTTTTTTTTTTTTTGGTGTTTTTTTTTTTTTTTTTTTTGGGGGGGGCGCCGCCCCGGCGGGGGGGGGCGGGGCCCCTTGTGGGGGGGGGGCCCCCCCGCCCCCGGGGGGGGCCCCCCGCCGCCATCCCCCTCCCCACACTAAGAAAGACTCGGCCTCAAAATGGCATTATTCCTCTCTGCCGCATAGCAAGGGCCCCCCATAAAACGAGAATAGGGCAGAAGCTTTCTCCCTCCGTCGCTCAAAAGCGTTAAACTTGCATAGGTGGAGATACCCCAGTCTTTGCGGGAGGCGATAGCAGGCGCCCAACAGATTTTTTGTCTATCGCATCCGAATGCGGATGGGGATGCGATAGGATCGCTTTGTGGGCTCCATCATGCTTTCTCAGCCTTAGGGAAGGAGGTCACTCTGGTTTTGCCCGACCCGAAACCCAATTACCTCCGGTACATCCCCGGCTGGGAGAGGATAATGGCGTATGAGGAGCAGCCTGAGGCCGTAGCGGAAAAAGCCCAAAGAGCAGATTTATTCTTTGCGGTGGACTTTGGGAAGTGGGACCGCATCCCTGAACCCCTCCAAGCGCTTATCCCCCGAGAAAAACTGGTATGGATAGACCACCATGTGGATAGCGAGCCCCTAAGCGCGGTGTGGAATTTCTGGGTACCTACGGCCGCTGCTAATACAGAGATTCTCTATGAGTTTCTCGTGGAGCTGATGGGAGGGGAGCTGCCGCTTTTGGCGCGCATAGCGCTTTATACGGGTCTTTTGACGGATACGGGGGGGTTTCGGTTTCGGAGTGTTACACCAAAGACTTTTCGGATTGCATCGGAGCTGACAAAGCCTCCTTTTCCTTTGGAGCCCATTCATCATCATGTTTTTCGGAATAAGCCCCTTCGGCAGGTGCGTTTGCAGAGTTATCTACTCCAGCATCAGCTATATCGGGTGGAGGGGCTGCCGGTACTAATGCTGGCGGTGCCAACCCGCATATTGGAAGAGTTTGAAGCATCGTGGGAAGATGTGCAGGCGCTTTCTAATCAGCTGCTGGCTTTGGAGGGGGTTTTGCTGAGCATTGTGCTGAAGGAGTACGGCCCCGCCGAAACCCGGCTCAGCATTCGGGGAGTAGGAGAATTCCCCTGCCATGAGCTGGCTGCCCGCTTTGATAAAGGAGGCGGACACCGCAACGCCGCCGGTGCCACCCTTTATAAGCCCCTCCCCGAAGCTATCCTTTACACAGAAAACCTTATCCGCACCCAATATGAAAAGGCCATTCTTCTGGAGTTTGAGCGTTTTACTCGGAGCTTGGAGCTGCACCACTACGTCTAAGGAGCAGGGGAAAATGTCGGTGGCGCCGCCTGCTTCTCCTCAGACTTTCCAGCCATATCCGATAGACAGTAGTAAAATAGACACCCTTCCTTCGGGGCTGATGATTTACATTCACCGCAAAGGCAGCGGTAATCTTCCCAAGCCGGGGCAGCAGGTGATAGTGCATTATCATGGGCAGCTGGTTTCGGGGGAAAAGTTTGACAGTTCCTACGAGCGTGGGGAGCCGTTTAGTTTTGCGCTGGGGCAGGGGCAGGTGATTCGGGGGTGGGATGAGGGGATTGCGCAGCTGCCTGTGGGCACGCAGGCCGTATTGATAGTTCCGCCGCACTTAGGGTACGGAGAACGCGATTTAGGGGTTATTCCGCCAAATTCTACGCTGGTGTTTTATGTGGAGGTTTTGGGTGCTCAGTAGTGTGATTTTTGCGCAGGGGGGATATGTGGCGCCGCTGGCGCACGAGCTGGGGGTGGGCGTAGTTTTGCATAGTTACGGCTGGGGGGTAGGCATAGCTGGCCATCGCTGGAAAGACGATCGCACGGGGCGGGCCTGGCAGGTTGATCTCACTTCCTATCGTTTGCGAGAAGAGGTTCGGATCCGCTCGGCCTATCAGGACCAAGGGGGCCGCGACTATGTCTTTGGGAAGGTGAACTACGTTTATCTGCTGGAGGGTGTATTTTCCTATCAGCGGGTGCTTTTGTTTCGGAGTGCCGTTAGCGCTGGGCAAGTGAGCTTACTGGTGGGCGCTGGTCCTGCCCTGGGTTTGACCAAACCTTATTACATTGAGATTGCGGTGCCTATTTCAGCGACGCAGGCCATAATCAAGGTAGACACCTATGACCCCCAACGTTATAGCTATTTGGACATTGTAGGGGAGGCGGACTTTTATTTGGGTTTTGATAAGCTGCGGGCGACACCCGGCGTGGTAGGCCAAGGGGCCGTGGAAGTTAACTTTGGTCGGAATGCGGCTTTGTTTCGGGGGCTTCTGATAGGGGTGCGGCTCCAGGCTTTTAGCGCAGGTATTCAGAGTCTGTACGAGAAACCACCTCGTCAGGTGTGGGTTTCTGGGGTGTTAGCATTTTATGTTGGTAACGCATGGAAGTAGTGGGCATTTGGGTTATAGGGTATTTGCTGGGTTCAGTTTTGCCGGGGCTATGGATACCGAAGTGGTACGGGGTGGATATTCGGCGGGTGGGGAGTGGGAATGTAGGGAGCACGAATGTGTATCGGGTGTTGGGTTTTTGGCCGGGGTTTTGGGTGCAGGTGATAGACATTGGGAAGGCGGCCTTAGCGGTATGGATAGCACAGCACTGGGCTGAGGAAAAGTGGGTCTGGTACGGGGCAGCCACGGCGGCTGTGCTGGGACATATCTTCCCTGTGTGGGCAGGGTTCAAGGGCGGCAAGGGGGTTAATGGGCTCTTAGGGGGTATGATTCTGATTGAGCCGCTTAGTACGGCGGCGGCTGTGGGGACATTTTTGCTGGTTCTCCTGCTGAGCCGGTATGTTTCCCTGAGCTCTATGGGTGCGGTAAGCAGTTTTCTGCTGTGGCATGGGCTATTGGGGGATGGTCGCTGGGAAGGGTACGCATTTGGGATAGCTTGGGCCGCCCTCATCATCTATACTCACCGGAGCAACATAAGGCGGCTCAGGAAGGGGGAAGAGCCCAAGGTAGGGCGGCGCCAATCGGCTCATCCCGCATAACCCCTAACTTTGGGAGGATGCGCCTGATTATTCCAATGGCGGGCGAGGGGAAACGCCTTCGCCCTCATACTTTTACTGTGCCAAAGCCGCTTTTCCCTCTTTTGGGAAAGCCCGTCCTCCAATGGCTCATTGAGGAAGTGCAGGGGGCTATGCCCGAACCCATTGAGGAGATGGTGTTTGTGATTCGAGCGCTACCCGAAGGGGCCAAGCAATTTTTAGAGCTTCTTGCTCAGCGCTACGGCGCCAAAGCCGTTTTTTGCACGCAGGCGGAGCCCTTAGGGACAGCCCACGCTATTTATCAGGCCAAACCCCACCTCCATGGGCCATGCATCATTCTCTTTGCAGATACCATATTCAAGGCCTCTATTTCTATTCCTCCCGCAGCAGATGGCGCCCTATGGGTGAAGGTCGTAGAAGACCCCCGCAGTTATGGGGTTGTCCAGCTTTCGCCCGAAGGCTGGATAGAAAAACTCGTAGAAAAACCGGAAGTTCCTCCCTCTAATCTGGCGATTATTGGGGTTTATATGCTTCGGGAGGCTGAAAAGCTCGTGCCTGCCATAGAATATCTTTTTGAGCATCGTATCACTTCCAAGGGGGAGTATCAACTCACGGATGCTTTGCAGATTTTATGCTCGCAGGGGCTAAAGCTTGCGGCGCTGCCGGTGGAGGAGTGGTTAGATTGTGGGAGCAAAGCGCTGGTTTTGCAAGCGCAGGCACGCCTTTTGGAATTGGGGCTGGGAAGTGTCCCTAAGCTTCCCCCTACTGTTCAGATCGTGCCCCCCGTGTATATTTCCCCCGAAGCGCATATTTCAGAAAGCGTCATTGGCCCATATGTAGGGGTGGAAGCAGGTGCTCGCATCCATCGGAGTGTTCTAAGTCAAGTGCTTTGCCGAAAAGACGCTTACATAGAAAATGTTGTCCTTCATGATGCGATTATCGGGGAAGCGGCAATTTGTAAGGGGCATCCCCTGCGACTGGATTTAGGTGATTATAGCAAGTATGGGGCGTAGGGGTTGGTGGGGGGTTTTCTTATGCGCCTCGGTTGTTTTGGCCCAAAAAGCTAAAAAGAGGAGCTCCTCTGAGCCGGTGTCTCCAGACTCGGTGGGGTGGCGAGCGGCGGTGGGGAGTTATGTGAAGGGGGTAACTTATTTTTCGCAGGGCCTTGTAGAGGAGGCAATTCCCTACTTTTTGCGTGCGCTGGAAAAAGCCCCCCACAGTGCGGGTATTCATTATTACTTGGCGCAGGTGGCCTATGTCCAGCGCGATTATCCCCGGATGCTTACCCATGCGGAGAAGGCCTATCGGGAGGCTCCGCATGAGCTTTGGCTGGCCCTTGGCTATGCCACTGCCCTCTCCCTCAATGAAGAGCACCGGGAAGCCATTGCTCTCTTAGAAAAGCTCCTCGCCAAATACCCTGACCATCCTGAGATTCTGCTTCGCTTAGCCCAGAGTTATCGGCGTCTGGGTCGTCTTATGGAAGCCGATCGCTATTATGAGAGGCTCCAACAGCGTAGCGGCATCCTGTACGAAGATATTTTTCAAGAGCGGGTGCAGATGTTTGTAGAGGCGGGGGAGTTGGGTCGGGCCATAGCGCTAACGGAAAGCCTAATTGTGCGGTGGCCCCGTACAGAGACTTATCGGGAGATAGCGATTCGGCTTTATGAGTTAGCTCAGGACCTACCTCGCATGAGCGCTCATATTCAGGCCCTGCTCAGTATAGATGTCGCTAATCCCCTTGCTTGGGAAACCATCCTCAATCACATAGAGTGGTTTGAAACGCAGTGGGAGGATGCGGTGTGGGATTCGCTTTTAGCGAAGCCGGGGGCGCCTGTAGAGGTGCGCTATGCCCTCTTGAGGCGCCTTTCGGATGAGGGGGCGGAGGTGCGTCAACGTTTAGACCAGCTCTTACAGGAGGCTCCCACGGCAGAGGGATGGGCCCTTCGGGCTGAACTCTGGCTGGAAGACGAAGAAATAGACAGTGCCGCCCTTGCCCTGCGTGAAGCTATCCGCTTAGACTCTAACCGCTGGGAATGGTGGGAACGTTGGATATACCTTCTATACCGCTTAGGTGGGGGCGACTCTCTGGCCCATGCCGTGATGCTGAGCAGCGAACGATTTCCCCAGCAAGGGGTTCTGTACCTGTGGCGGGGCATCCTCTACACCCAGCGCCGGCAACCCGCAGAAGCCCTGAGCGCTTTTCGGCGGGGCTGGACGCTCATTACGAGCGTAGATACCTTCACAGCCCGAGTAGCCCTCCTCTATGAGGGTTTAGCCTACCTCCTTGCCAGGACGCCTTGGCCTCCCCCCTACGAAAATCGCCTCAACCTCTACTATAAGCCTCCTGAAATCGGGCTTTTGCGCTACCTTCTGCCCCGCTACCTTGGCCAGTCTGTCTCCACCCAAACCGAGAGCGAGGCCCAAAAAGCCCTCAGCCAGCTCCCTCCTACCCATCCCCTCCGCCTCTGGGCCGAAGGCCTTTTGACCCGTTATAGCCCCGACTGGGCCAAACGGCTTTCCGAGAACCTGCCCAACTTGCCCTTAGAAGGCTGGATAAGCCTGCTTTCTCAGGGTCCCCAAGTCCTAAGCCCCGATACCTACCAAACCTGGAAAAGCTGGGTCACCAAAACCTATCCCCTATGCCCCGCATGGGAAAAACTTCCTTGAGTCTCCTCCTTGTTGGAGGGCTTAGTTTCCTGCTTCTTTTGTTGACTGCCTGCCCACGCAAGGGCCGCCGAGCCGTTGCAGTTACCCCTCTACCCTCCACCGCCGCCGCTCTTTTAGATGAGCTGGCTGCCGACCAGCTTTCCTATACCACACTTGCTCTCCAATACAAGGCTACTTTCATAGGCGAACGCCGCCAGAACTTCACGCTTCGCGTCCATATCCTTAGAGACTCGCTCTTGTGGCTTTCTGCGGGCTTGATGGGCCTGGAGGGGGCTCGCGCTCTGGTACGACCCGATAGCGCCTTCCTCATGCAGCGCTTGGAGAAGACCCTTTATTATGCGGCGTTGGATACCTTACGCCAGCTTTTCCCTGCTTACACGCTGAGCGACTTGTCTAATCTGCTTCTAGGCCGATGGCCCACAGGCCTCTCCCACCTACCCTGGACTTGGGATGCCCGATCTGCTACGCTTTCAGCCCCCTACCAGCAGACCTATGTCCGAGCTACCCTCACGCCAAACCGTCCCCTCCACCTCTTGCAGTGGGAAGTTACCCTACCCACTGGCCCTACCCTCTCCATTGCATACGAGTGGCGCGACCAACCCATCCCCACCCAAATCACCCTTACCCTCCCCTCTGAGGAGAAGATCCTCCTCCAGCTTTCGGACTTTGACCCGCACGCGTCAGACCTGAGCTTTGCCTTTCGGGTGCCTCCGGATTATAAACGTCTCCCCCTTTTGGTTAAGTAGTTGTGCCTGTCCCCTTCAAGCCCCTTCGGGTCGCCATTAGCCCCTGCCCGAATGACACTTTTATCTGGGCAGGTATAGCCTTAGGGGCTATACGGCTGCCCTGGGGTATTCACATCACTTACCACGATATTGATGAGCTAAACCGCCTGGCTCGCGCAGGAGAGACCCATCTGATCAAGGTATCGTTTTTACAGTACGCCCTTTTGCCGGCGGGTCGGTATCGACTTTTATCTGTGGGGGCGGCCTTAGGATATGGGGTGGGGCCGCTGCTGGTAGCCCGAAGGCCGCTCTCCCCCCAAGACCTTCTACAGGCTCGTATCGGCCTTCCCGGCTGGGAAACCACCGCTCATAGCCTTCTGCACTTCTATGCCCCCCACGCCCAAAATCGCTACTCCTACCGCTACGACCAGCTCATCCCCGCCCTCCTTGATGGCGAAATAGATGCCGCCGTCCTCATTCATGAGTTGCGATTCACTTATGCCGACTACGGGCTGATTGCTATAGTAGACTTGGGCGCTTACTGGACAGAAAAAACAGGCCTCCCTATACCGCTTGGTGGACTTATCCTGCGCAGAGAACTTTCGGCTCTGCGACCTCTCCTTTCTCAGGCTCTACGCAAAAGCCTTCGCTGGGCCTACACCCATCCCGAAAAAGCCCTGGCCTTCGTAGGACAATACGCCGATGCCTTAGACCCTACCGTCCAGAAGGCCCATATTGACCTGTATGTGAATGCCTTTTCTCGCCGGCTGGGACCCCTCGGCCAAAAAGCGATTGCCACCTATATCCGTATAGCTCGTAGCCTCTTCCCGCTTCCCGCCTAAATGTTGCACACCCCTGCCCTCTACCTGCAAGGGAGCGCATCCCATAGCTGAATTTTCCTCTACTGGCTAATACCAAAACTCTCTTTTTGGGCGGGGGGGGGGGGGCCCCCCCGCCGGGGCGGGCGGCGGGGGGGGGGCCCCCCC
>JAVVHK010000073.1:0-7285 GCA_032249525.1 Bacteroidota bacterium
AAAAAACCCTTCTTTTTTTTTTTTTTTTTGGGGGGGGCCCCCCCCCGGGGGGGGGGGCCCCCGCCTCAGCATGGGGCCGCCGACTCGCATTCAGAAACTCTTTGCCTCGAATCGGTATTAGCTGGATAGCGGCTTAAAAGGAGATATAGGGGAGCTTCCCGATTTCGGCGGGAGAATAGATAGGGGGTTGGTTTTTTGAGAGAGTTTCTGGCCCCCGCTCATCGTTATCTTTGCATTCCCATGCGCCTGATGCTGGTGCTTTCTTTTTCTCTCTTTTATGCCCAAAACCGCCCCCTTATTCGCATCGGAAAGCTCCAGTACACGGGTGGGGACTGGTATGGTAATCGTACCGCCCTCTCTAACCTCCTTCAATATGCTGCTGAGCACGCACCAATGCCCCTCGCCCTCCAAGAGGAAGTCGTTTCCCCCTCTGACCCTAACCTCGCTCGCTTTACCCTTCTCTATGCCGCCGGTCACGGCTACATCACTTTTAGCGCCCCCGAAGCACAAAACCTCCGCACCTATCTCCTCGGAGGCGGCCTCCTCCTCTTAGACGATGATTATGGCTTCTTCCCTTACGCTCAGGAAGCCCTCCGACAAATCTTCCCAGAAGGTCAGCTCAAACCCCTTCCCGCTAACCACCCTATCTTCTCCTGTTATTACCCCTTCCCGTACGGCCTGCCCAAAGTCCACGAACACGATAACAAGCCCCCCCAACTCTACGGCTTTTTCTACGGCGATAAACTGGTGGCTCTCCTCACACATGAGGCAGACCTTGGCGATGGCTGGGAAAACCCCGAAATCCATAAAGACCCCCCCCACGTGCGCGAACTCGCCTTACAAATGGGCGTCAACATCTTATGCTACGCCGCTACCTTGCACTAATCACCCTCGCCACCGCCCAAACCGTCATCATAGAAAATGCCGAGGAGCTCAGCGGCACAGACGAAGTGCGCCACCTCAAAGGCGCCGTAACCCTTCGCCAGGACACCATCCAACTCTTCTGTGATGAGGCTGACCTCTACCAGAATAACGCCTTTTATGCCCGGGGCTCCGTCCGCACCCTCATCGGTCAAAGCGGCACCATCTCCTCCGCTCGTCTCTCATACGACCCTATTACCCGCCACCTCACCTATGAAGGGCAAGTCGTGGCTACCTTCGGTACGATTACATTGCGCACCGAACGGCTCACCTACGACCGCCAGACCGAAACCGCCTCCTACACAGGAGGCGGCTCCCTCACCGACACGAGCGGCACCATTTATAGCCTTTACGCTACCTACCACCTCCCCACCGAAACGGTCACCTTCACCCAGCAGGTCCGAGTAGAACACCCCCCTTATCAGGTTTTTACCGACAGCCTCCTCTATCATACGAGCACGCTCATAGCTACCTTCCCTACCCCCTTCACCCTATATAATACCCTCAAGGCCGAAACACTCTTTGCTTATAGCGGCCAATGGCAGCGCCAAGAAAGCCTCCTGACCCTCTACGGCCAGGTCGCGTGGCGCACACCCGAAATATTCCTCCGAGCAGATTACGCCTTTTACGACCAGAAGGCTGATACAGGGCTCGCCGCTTGCAATGTCTTCTACCAGAGCCGCACCGGCAAAGGCTGGGGCATGGCCGACAGCGCTTTCTGGCACCCCGACACCCTCACCCTCAAAGAAAATGTCGCCGCCTTCCTTTTTACCGAACGCGATACGGCCTTCCTCCAAAGCCACCTGGCTTTCCTCATTCCCCCTCGCCTTTACCTGATTGGAGAAGCCGCCTTTCTGCGTCCCCCCCTCTCCGCCATGGCCGATACCATCCTCTACGATACCCTCACCCAAAATCTCTTCCTCCTGGGCCGAGCTTGGCTCTATAGCCATCCCTATCAGCTTTTTGCCCGCCATGTCCGCCTTACCCTCCCCCAAAATATCCCTGACTCCCTTCTTGCTGCTGGTAGCGTCTTCACGGCCAGCCAGGTAGATACCTTCCTGCGCTTCTACCACCAAGTGCGCAGCGATAGCCTTATCGCAAAATGGGATTCTACCTTGGAAGCTTTTACCCCTATCCTGTACCTCCACAACCTACGTGCTCTCTACTACCAGGCTGACGGCCCCCACTATCAGGGCGCCCACGAGATTCTCCGCGCTCAGACCCTCTTCCTTACTCTCGGCCCTAACCGCCAACCTTCCTACCTCCGCTTAGAAAACCATCCCCAGAGCCGCTTCATCCCCATCAAACTCCTCCTGACCCATCCGCCCTTCCTCCCTGCCTTCCAGTGGCGCCCTCCCAAAGACCAGCCCCACTGGCCCATCCACCCCTAAATTTGATCCATGCGGGCTCTCCTCCTTCTCATCCTCTCTCTACCCCTCTGGAGCTGCCAGCCCGATAAGCCCCAACCTAATCCCTCCTCAGACCCCATCCAACTCCTTACCGGCGGCAGCGCTCGCACCTGGCGCCTCCAAACCCTCGCCATCGCCGGCACCACTCAACCCCTCCCCCCCTGCCGCTCCGACGACCGATGGACCTTCCGCTCCGACCAGTCCCTATCCTTCCAAAACCCCACCACCTGCCTCCCCGACGAACCCTCCCCCTCCGCCACCGGCACCTTCCGCTTCACCAATAACAACCGCTTCCTCACCCTATCCCTCGGCTCCACCACCGAAACCCGCGAAATCATCCAACTCTCCGAAAACCTCCTCGTCTGGACCTACATCAATGACGAAGGCAAAACCACCGAAGAAACCTGGATACCCTAAAATCCACACCCCCTTACCTCTCCCTGCCATCCGGTGGGCGGCAGGTATTTTTATGTCGGCGTCTCTCTAAATCTTCTTATTTTTGAGTATGCCCATCATTCGTCCCCTCCTCGGAAAAACACCCCAGATCGGACCTAATACCTTTATTGCCGAAACCGCCGTCATCATCGGCGATGTCGTGATTGGCGAATCTTGCAGCATCTGGTATCATGTCGTCATCCGAGGCGATGTGCATTACATTCGGATTGGCAATCGTACCAACATTCAGGATGGGGCCATCTTGCATTGCACCTATCAGAAAGCGCCCCTGGAAATTGGCGATGAAGTTACGATCGGTCATGGAGCAATCGTGCATGGCTGCAAAATCGGTAACCGCGTTTTGATTGGCATGGGGGCTATTATTTTAGACCATGCCGAGGTTCCTGACGAAACCCTTATTGCGGCTGGTGCCCTGGTTCCAGAAGGCATGAAACTCCAGCCTCGTTACCTCTACGCTGGCATCCCGGCCAAACCCATCAAGCCCCTCTCCGACGCCCACCTCCAGAGCCTTGAAGCTTATGCCAGCCGTTATGTCATGTACAAGGAGTGGTATCGGGAGCCAAACCCTTCCCTAAACCTCCCTTAAACGATACGGCAAAATAATCCCATCTCGCTCCGCTATTTCCCGTCGCTTCTCTAAAAGCACCCGATGTAGCTCTAAATGCTCCCGATACGCAGGCACCTCCGGCGATAAACTGGACAAGATTTGTTGATTTTCTTCTAAGAGTTTTTGGATGTGGTCCAGGGCTAAGCGGCGATAGTTTGTCTCAAACACCTCACCGGGGTCTTCCTCCAAGGGTGTATCGTCCCATTTTTTCCAGTTTTCGCTCAGGTTCAAGCGCCTTACCATAAGGGCCGCCGCTAAATCCCGCACCTCTTCCCTGAGCCGCTCTAAAAGGAGTGCCCCCTCTAATCCCCCTTCTTCCCAGGGTAACTCTATGAGCGCCTGTCGCAGCGCTTCCAAATTGGGTTCTGAAAAAGTCATCCCCCCCACCGCCTCTCGTAAAACCTCCCATAACGGCCGCCCCCGATACTCATAGTACGGATAACTTACCCATAGGCGTAAAAGCTCGCTGTCTGCTCTGAGCTTCTCCCCGCCAGAAGCTCTCATCGGATGCCCCTCCCCCCGCAGCACCCCCCCAAAACTCTCCCAAAACGAAGGCTCTATCCCTACCAGCTTCTGAATCTCGTCTGCATAAGCCCGCCTCAAAAAGGGATCTGGCACCCGTAAGAGCAGCTGCCCCAACCGCTCATACAAGACATATCGCTTTTCCGTCTGATCTATACCTATTCGTTCTACCAGGAAGCGCACCCAACTTATGGCTCCTTCTACGGCCTGCCGAAAGCCTTCGGCGCCTACCTTCTGGATAAATTCATCGGGGTCCTTACCACCCTCCAATCGCACTACATACACCAAAAATCCCCCAGCTAAAGCAGGCTCTATGTTTCGTTCGGCGGCCATTTCGCCCGCTGTATCCGCATCAAACGCCAAATACATCCGCCGAGCGTGTCGCCGCAAGACATGCACCTGCACTTCGGACAGAGCCGTCCCACTCACCGCCACCACCTCCCCTATCCCCTCTTGATGGAGCCTCAGGCAATCCATATACCCCTCCACTACTATCACCCGGTCTGCCTTCCGAATAGCCCCCTTCGCTTGAAAAAATCCATACAAAACTTCCGACTTCTTGTAAAAGGCTGTTTCCGGTGAGTTGAGATATTTAGGTTCCTGAGGGTCCTCAGAGAGAGTCCGCCCCGCCAGGGCAATCACTTCTCCCCGCTCATCCTGAATAGGAAAAATAATCCGATGCCGAAAGCGGTCATAGAGCCGTCCAGTCTCTTCCGATCGGCTGACTACTCCTGCCTCCACCAGCGTCGCTTCCTCATAACCTAACCCCAGAAGCCGTTTCGTGAGCGTATCCCACCCCGCCGGCGCATATCCCAGAAGAAACTTCTCTATGGTTTCCTCTCGCAGGCCCCGCCTTTTCAGGTAGTTTAGAGCTTCTGAGGACTGGTGCAGCGCTTCCCGATAAAACCGCACCACTTCCCGATAGATACTGAGATAGCGCTCCCGGGCTGATTTCCCCCCACCCCGCTCAAACTCTTCCGTCACTGGGATCCCATACCGCTCGGCCAGCTTGCGCAGCGCCTCCCCATACGAAATCCCCTCCATCTCCATCACGAATCGGATCACATTCCCCCCCTTACCACTGCTGAAACACTTGAAAATCTGCTTGGACGGGCTCACCGCAAACGAGGGCGTCTTTTCCGGTTTGAAGGGCGATAAGGCCCAGTAGTTGGACCCTCGCTTTTTGAGCGGGATGTAGCTGCTGACCACCTCCACAATATCCGCTCGCCGAAGTACCTCTTCGGCTAACCGGCCCATCATACAAAGTTACGCGTCTACCCCCCGAAACCTACCCCTACCTATCATCGGCTAATAATTGTTACCTTTGCTACATGAATGAGCTCCTCCTTCTCTCCGCATCCAGCTCTGAGTATGAGGCCTTAGCGGATGCACGGAATCTCTTGAGCCGGCTGGGGATTACTTACCAAGACAAATCTTTACCTCAGCCGCCGATTCTCTCCCTTCTTCAGAGCTTTCTTCAAGAACTTGCTCACTATCCAGTGGCCCTCTGGGCCTGCGGAGAAAGTGCCTACCTTTTACCTCTGATTTCCCTAAATGCCCCCCAAACGCTCCTTATCGTCATGCCCGTACCTTCTGCTGCCCTTCCCGAAAACCTACTCCATACCCTCTTCCAGGAAGCCGCTCGTCAAGCCCCTATCGCCCTTACTCCCCCCCGTGCCGCCGAAAGCGCCGCCCTCCTCGCCGTAAACTGGCTCAGCGCCCGCCATTCCAGCTACCAAGACATCCTCCAAGCTTACCGCCTCCAAAAACTCCGCCCCCAAAATGCCTAAACCCCTCCCCACTTTTAGGCTTTTTTCTTTCCTCTTAGAAACTTCACTTCAAAGTGAATTATGAGCATCCTTTCTGCAGACCTTGTCAAACTGGTTCAAGAGCTCTCCCAGCACCTCTCTCAGTATGAAAGTTCTTACGCTACCCTTCAGGAGCGTATAGAGGCGCTGGAGCGGGAGCTGCGCGACCGCACTGCGCTCGTAGATGCCTTTGCGATCGTCAGCGAAACCGACACCCGGGGCATCATCACTTATGCCAATAAGAAATTCTGCGAAGTCTCCCAGTATAGCTTAGACGAGCTGATTGGTAAGCCCCACAACATCATTCGCCACCCCGACATGCCCAAAAGTGTCTTCAAAGAGCTGTGGGATACCATCAAGGCAGGCAAAATCTGGCAAGGTGAAGTCAAAAACCGCCGCAAAGACGGCTCCCACTACTGGGTCTATGCCACCGTAGGCCCCCTCCTGGATGCCGATGGCTATCCCTACCGCTACATCTCCATGCGCATTGACATCACCAAACAAAAAGACCTAGAAGAGGCCCTGCGCCGAGAACGCGCCCTCATCGCCGAAGAGCTGCGAGAAAACTTACAGTTTGCAGGTACCCTCCAACAGCTTTTGATGCCACCCCTCTCCGATGAAGGCCATACCTTCTCTATCCCCTATTTTGTTCTGCTTAGGCCCCTGCAAGTCGTAAGCGGAGACTTTGTCTGGATGCACGAAGACAAGGGACGGGTGCTTGTTTTCGTAGGGGACAGCATCGGACACGGGGTGAGCGGCGCCTTCGTGAGTACCCTCTTCATTGAAAACCTTCGTCATCTCGTCCTGGAGCGGGGAATATGGAGTCCAGAAATGTTGGCCGAAGAGCTGGACACCCGACTAGGGCAGCTCTTCCGCCACAAGCTCCCTACACCTCTCACCGTAGATGGCACCATTGCCCTCATAGACCTTCAGCGCCGCAAGCTCTCCTTCCTCTCCATGCGCGGCAGAGGCGCCTGGGTACGAGGTGGCCTCGTGACCCGCTTGGACCCGCATCCCTTCAGCTTTGGCGAGCTTTTAGGGCGGGCCGCCACAGAGACTTCCCTGGAGTTAGCCCGAGGGGATCGACTTTATTTCTACTCCGATGGAGTACAGGACCAACTGGGCGGCCCACAGGGTAAACGCTGGGGCACCCGCGCCTGGCTGGAATACCTGCGCGACCTCCAAAACCTCCCCCTCCCCCAACAAAAACAAATCCTGGAAGACACCATCCAATCCTGGCAAGGCGAAAACCAGCAAACCGACGACATCCTCGTCATCGGCATAGAAATCCCCTGAAATCCCAATTCAAAATACCCCTCAGCCCTCCGCCTAAAAGAAAATCACATTCTCCGCCTTTGCCCTCAGAGGGCCCACCACTCCCTCGAGCCCTACCATACCCCTCCATGGCACCTCCCCGGTAAATCGCATCGGCCTCTGAGCCTTCTCGCCTAAGACCAATTCGATGCAAAAAGTTTCCGAATGCGAGCCGGTGGTATTTTGTGGGGCGGGCGGCACCACCCCCGGGAGGGCCCCCCCCCCAAAAAAAAAAACACATAAAAAAG
>JAVVHK010000074.1:0-7267 GCA_032249525.1 Bacteroidota bacterium
AGCCCGTAGGGCTGGCCGCCGCCTCACAAAATACCACCACCTCGCATTCAGAAACTCCTTGCATCAAAAACTTGGTACAAGCACCAATAAACCTTTCACTAAACTAAGCGTCCCAAACAGACCAGGAAAACCAGCCAATAAGGCCACCAAAAACAGCTAAAAATCCGTAGAGTAATCCGACCTATCACAAAGGAACTTCAAAACTTTTCGGCCTTTCGTACTTGAGCGCCCAGACGCTCTAAGGCCAAAATCGCTTTGGTGAGGAGGCGATGAATGTCCCCTTCTTGGAGAGTGCGGTCTGGGGCTTGAAAGTAAAGGCGGATGCCATAACTAAGGCCCTTTTGGGGGTCTGGATAGCGATCAAAAGGTTCTATGTGCTGAAGCACGCCTTCGGAGGCGAGGGCTTCCTTTACGGCGGTGATGAGCTCGGCGTAGGTGCGTTGGGGGGGCTTGTAGAAGCTCAGGTCCTTTATGACGACGGGAAAAAGCGAGAGAGGCTTATAGTGCAGGGGTTGTCGGGCTGGTATTTGGAGGAGAGCCTCTGCATCCAACTCGGCATAAGCTACGGGCTCCGATTCCAGGTTGGCCCAGGCCTTGTACTGGGGGTGCAGGAGGCCCGCTACCCCCAGAAGTTGAGCCTCGTGGTAGACTCGTACGCCTTCCAGCCACAGGCTTCCTTCGGCTTGGTAGAAGCTTTCCAAGCGATACGGGACTCCTAAGCGCTGTAGCAAACTCTCCAAGATGCCCAGGAAAGCTTCCCAGAGGGGAACGGGCTGAAGGGTATGGAAGGGAGGTCGTCCCCATCCCCATAGGGCTAACCGCTCCACCTCCATGCCCTCTCCGTAGATGCGCCCCCACTCATAGGCCCAATAACCCGGCGCCCCATGATTGCGGTTGTAGGCTATCACATCCAGCGCCGTAGCCAGTGTGGTACGGAGGTAAGCCACCTCCTCGTAAAGAGGATTGTACAAACGCACGGGTGCCGTCGGAAAGTCTGGCCTTTGCGCCCTTAGCGAGCTGAGGGAGTTCGTCCGAATCTCCCACAGCCCCAACCCCGTCAAAAATTCACTCAAAGCTTCCCGCAAAAGAAAGCGCCTCTCCTCAGTGCTGGGCACCTGATAAGGAAATGGCAGGGGCCGTTCCAGCTTGGGGAGTTTCTCCCATCCTACAATTCGCAAAAGCTCTTCCGCCACATCCACAGGCCTGGTAACATCCAGCCGATAGCGGGGGATGGAGATGTGCCAGGTTTGATTGGCGTCTTTGGCTTCTACTTGAATATCCAGACGCTTGAGGTAGGTTTCTACCTCCTCCTCGGATAAGGAGAGCCCTGTAACTTTTCTTATGGCGGGCAAGTGAATATGGACTTTGTAGGGGGCGGTGTAGGCGGGAGCATGGGATTCTACGAAGGGCGAGGCGAGCAGGTTTGGGGCCATTTGGGCAAGAAGGGCTAAGGCATATTCGGCGGCCCAAGGGACAGCCTGAGGGTCCGTACCCCGAATAAACCGATATCCGCTTTCCGTAGAGAGCCCTAAGCGCCTGCTGGTCCGCCGAAGAAACTTTGGGGAAAAGTAGGCCGACTCCAAAAAAATCCGCCGGGTCGTCTCCGAGACGGCTGTCCGTAGCCCCCCTATGAGACCTCCCAGACAAGCCGCACCCTCCCCATCCGCAATCACAATGTCTCCTGGTCTAAGCTCCAGCACCTTCCCCCCTAAGGTCTCAAAAAGAACCCCCTCCTCCAGAGGACCTACCCACAGCTGCTCTCCTACCAGCTTATCCGCATCAAAGGCATGGAGCGGCTGCCCAAACCCCACCAAAATGTAGTTGGTTACATCCACAATCGGGTGGATAGTGCGCAGTCCCACGGCTTCCAGGCGGTGCCGCATCCACGCAGGGGTTTCCTGAATGGAAAGCCCTTCTATATAGATTCCCCCATACCGGGGTACGGCCTCTTCATTAGGGACCCGAAGCGCATACGGAAAGGACAGGCTGGGAGAGACGCGCTCATAGGAGGGCTTTCGCAGGGGGGCGCCTGTCAGGACTGCATATTCCCGAGCGATGCCCCAGTGGCTAAGCGCATCCCCGCGGTTAGGCGTAGCACTAATCTCCAAAATCAGGTCTTCGTAATCCCCCAAGTACTGAGTAAGCCGCTCTCCGACGGGGGCCTCAGAGGGCAAAATCCATATACCCTCAGCATCATCACCTAAACCCAGCTCCCATACCGAACAGAGCATACCCTCCGACACCACACCCCGAAACGGCCGAGCCTCAATCTTCAGTTCTCCCTTCGGGGTCTGCAAAACCGCCCCAGGAAGAGCTACCGGCACTTTATCCCCCACTCGCACATTGTTTGCACCGGTTACAATCGTATAAGTTCGGTCCTCCCCCACTCGCACCGTGGCCACCCACAGCTTATCGGCATTCGGATGCTTCTCTACGTGCGTCACATACCCTATCCGAATAGCCTCCAAATGGGCCGGCAGGCGGCGATAAGGCGTAAGGCCCTCCACCTCTAATCCCGCTCGGGTCAGCCGTTCCGCCACCGCCTCCGGAGATTCCGCAATCTCCACCAGCTCGTTTAGCCACTGCCAAGAAATCCGCACGGCCCAAAGGTAGAAAACATCCCCTAACAGCCCCAGAAAAACCCTCTCACAACCCACTATACCGCATCTTCACGCAGCCTTTGCGCCCAGACTCGTCGTAAAAATCCACAAACTGTAGCTTGTAATAGGCTTCTAACCCCACCTCCAAGACCCAATACCGAGAAAAGTCTATCACATAGGTGCCCGTATCAAAGTCGTACCGCTTCCAGTCATATCCAATCGCATCTCGTTGAGTGGTCCAGCTTATTTGCGCTAGGTGGGCATAACTCAATGCCTCAAAAGCTACCTGAGAGGTACTCATCTCCGCTGCCCGTACCCCCTTAGGCAAAAGGGCTCCCACCACCGGATAATACCGATACGGCTCCGGCTGATCAGGAAAATAATGCACATAGCGCGTGAGAATGAGCTCTACCTCCCATGGCGGTAATACGGCTACGGCCTGCCCAGGCCTATCCAGCAGAATATACTGGGGCTTAGCTCCGCGTGGAAGGCTCCATCTCCCCGTTAGCTCCCCACTCATGGTATAAGCTCTCAACTCTATGCCCTCGGACGTCGCCTTGAGCCATAACTTTCTGTAGCGATCAGCCGAATTCGCATAAAACACCCCGCCTCTATCCCTGTCCAACACGAAGGTTAGCTGCTCCCCATACGACAGGGCTGGCAAGGCAGGCCTATACGGTAGATCACATTGCCACCCGCTCACCGCCGAAGCCTCTGAAACTGCACCCCAGCTCGCCGAATCTAAAACCACCGCAAATGCGTACATGGCCGCATTCGTCCAGACCTGATAGCCGCCCTCCACGCTGTGGATTTCCAAGTCCCAAGCATAGCGCGGAACTTTATGAACCAGACCTCGCGAAAACGAAAGAAAAGCCACGGTATCGTATTCGGGGCCGAGGTTAGCTACAAGAGTAGCCATCTCGGCGCCGGCGGGACGCGGCCAAGGCTTTTCCGGTCGCATACAACCCCATAGTCCCCATACCAGAAGCGCGCACCCACTTATCTTCCATACTTGTCGCATGCTCATAACACCTGTCCTCTTTGAAGGGTATAAGTGAGCCGCAGAAATGCATACCGACCCATGCCCACTGGACTGCTGAGACTACCTCCCGTATGCACGCCTCCAGCTAAGTTAGCCTGCACCTGCGTGATGCCAAACGCATTCCGCACTCCCAACAGAATATGTAGGCGCCCCTCCGAAAAGTTCCGCCCCACCGACACATCCAGCCAAGGAAAGCCCCCAATCCACCGCAAATCTACACGCCCATCTTCCTGACTGACAAAAACCGGCAGCCGCCCATTATACTTGAAGAATGCCGCCATCGTATAGTTTTGAATCTTGTAAGTGGTGTTCAGGCCTGCTTCCCAGGCCCACTGGCCTCTCGGATAAGCCGTGAGATTCCCTCCTGCCTGCACCTGCAAGCGGGTAGAACGCCATTCCACTTGGGGCTGCACCCCCGCTGTGTGAAAGTGAGCGAGATTATAGTAGGTCGTAAAGAGCGTTACGGGGTCTACGACTACGAGCTGGATGAGGTTAGAAAGGTCATTGTAGAAGGCGGAGATAGTGGCGCGCCATAGGGTATTTTTTGCCGTGATGCGAGTCCAAGTGAGCGCTGTGTGAAGGTGATGACTGGTTTCGGGCTGAAGGTCCGGATTGCCCTGGATATTGTGATTGGTGAAGACGAGATACAGGTACATTTCTCGCAGGGAGGGGGCCCGAAAGCCGCGAGCATATCCTCCCCGCCACACCCAACCCGCTCCCAAATCGTATCGCGCATGGAGGGAGAATAGGAGCGGGCTTCGGAACTGCGTATTATACGCCCATCGCATGGCAGGCCGAAGGGTAAGCCGAGGACCCAAGCTCTTCTCTAAGCTGACCCACAGCGCATAATCCCCCATTTCGGCCCTGCCGCCTCGTATCCGACCGCCCGTCACCACATTGTAAGTTATTTCATGCCCGATCTGTAAGCTCAGCGCCGCCTTCTCATAAGTAACCCATCCCCGGGCCCAAGCCTGGGTTTCCATGGTGGAGTCTTGCTGACCAGGGAGATTTAGGAGGCGTTCTTCCAGAGTAGTTAGGTCTTTATACACGACATTGCGGATGCGGTTCCAGCCTAAGGAGCCTGCCTGCTCTTCCCAGCGCCAGCGGGCATGGAGGCGTCCCGTCCAGCTGATCGTCGGAAGCCACCGGCGCGTATAGTAGTACTCATCTATGGCGTAGACCCGATACGGCGTAATCGTAGGCTCCTTGCGATTGTAGAAGGTCTCCCAGAGATAGGGGATATGGACTCGGAAGCGCCAGCTGTCGGAGGGGCGCCACTGGTACCACAGGCCGATGTTGTACTGTTCTCGGGGGCGCCAAAGGCGGGCACGAGGTCGGTCCGGATCCGGGTCCCACCCCTGAAAAAAGTACCTCCCCCCCGTCACACTGAGCCGATGTTTGAGAGGGCCGCCGCTCACCGTAAGCCGAGCATCATAAATACCCACGGATTCATAGTGCAGGATAGAACGCACTTCCCAGCTGCAGCGGCTTTCCCGAGTAATGAGATTGACCACGCCCCCCAGCGCATCCGTCCCATAAAGCACACTCATCGGCCCCTCCACAATCTCCACCCGCTCCACCTCCGCAAGAGGAAGTTGATAAAGGTCAATACTTCCACTGACTCGTCCTACCACTGGCACCCCATCTATGAGGACTTTGATATTTTGTCCGGAGAGGCCCTGCATTTGAAGGAAGGTGCCGAGGTTGGGGTCATTTTGGAGACGTACATTGAGCTCAGTCATGAGCAGCTGGGGTAAATAAATGGCCCCTTGAGCTTGCAGGCGCTCCTGCGTAAGCACTCGCAGAGGATGGAGACTTCGCAGGGTATTCGTAGGCGCATGGGAACCTGTAATGACAGCTTCATACAGGGCATAGTCGGGACGCAAAAGGCGAATCGTGCCGGGCACTTCCACCCGCCCCTGCCAGGCCAAAAAACCTTCGGCCACCACCCCCACTTCATATAAGCCCGCCTCCAGCGAAACCGCTCCCAGCGAATCCGTAACGAGCCGAAACTTTTTACCCGAAACTTCAGTCGTAACCACCGCCCCCCGCACGGGCAGGCCCTCCTCATCTACGACCCGGAGAGCCTGCCCATACACCAAACACACTACCAGTAAACCCCCCACCCAACGCATACACCCTCTCACTCAAACACAATGGCTGCGGTCCCTACTCCCATGACCCCCTGCACCTGCACGCGATACAAACCCCTTGGCAGCCCTTGCCGAGGTATGTGGATAAGGCCATCCCCCTCCGCTTTACGTTCCCAGACTACCTGCCCGATGCTATTATATAGCCGCAGGAGCACAGGCGAAGTTTCAGGGAGAGCTATCCATACCCCCTCTACAGCAGGATTGGGATAGGCAACTACGGGAAGGGAGGTAGACCCCGGTGCATGCAAAGCCGAAATTTCTCCTACTTTCTTGCGTTCAATTACGGTGTAGCGGACCCGCGCTCCATTAGGCGCCACGGAATCTCCAAAGGCTACAAAACGCAGGCGCCAGATTTGGCCGTTGCGGGCCTTCACAAGGTAGTAAACTGTATCGGCTAAAAGCCAAGTATTACTCTGCATGTCGTAACTTTTCCAATCATAGCCAATCGTGTTGATAGCGGATGCATAAGGATAGAGGCTCACTGAAAGGGTGTCGGGGTTGGCATCAGAGGAAAGCGGAATACGAGCCACGGAAACTCGGCGGTTCTGAAGAGCTCCAAGTACGGGATAAGGCGTGCCAGCTGGAGGCAGAAAAGTCAGGTACTGCGTGAAAACTAAGTCCCACAGCGAATCCACGGGCTCAAGATTTAGTGCCTCCTGAGTAAGGAGGTTGTAGTAGACAAACCCTCGGCGGGGGGCGAGCGATTTAGGCGCTTGGGCTGAGACTTCATTACTGCCATCCAGATAGGCATATCTAAAGTAATACACGCCGCTTTGCAGGCGCTCTAACCAGAGCTTACGATAGGAGCCATCCGGAAGGCGCACAATATGCAGCGAGTCCCCTGTGATGGTGTGCGTCGTAAAGTTGTAGTTTCCCCATCCCAGGTCAAAGCTATCCTGGGGGTTAGCCGTCGTATTGAAGGCGCCGATGCTCCACGAAGTATCGCTATCGTAGAGTCTGCCGGCGGTATCTGCCAGGCTGAGAGCACTCCAATCCGCAGGGGTCGCGGGCCTTCCGGTACGCCATACGGTCATGCCAGCCCCAAGGTTGGCCCGAATAGCCGCCGTATAGCCCGGCACCTCAAACGCCAAATGCCAACGATTATAAGACGCCGTGTCTACCCGAAAGCCATCGGACACCCGGTAAAATACCAGCCGATACGGCTCATTCCCTTGCTGAACACGCAAAATCAGCGTATCTCGTACAACTTGGGCATATCCAAAAATGCCCCCTACTAGCCCTACCATGGCTATGGCTACTCTTAGGACGCGTGGGCCCCTCATATCACCGCAAAGGTAAGGAAACTTTTTAGAATGAATCCAAATAATCGGGAGGGACAGGTGGAAACCCGTACGATAGGGAGCTTTAGTGTGGGTTGAGAGGGGTCTGTCGGGGGGAGCTAATACCATTTTCCCGTTATAGAGTTTCTTTTTAGGCGGCGGCCAGCCCGCAGGGCTGGCCGCCGCCCCAAA
>JAVVHK010000075.1:0-7238 GCA_032249525.1 Bacteroidota bacterium
CGGGGGGGGGGCCCCCCGGCGGCCCCCCGGGCCCCCCCCCGCCCGTGGGGGGGGGGCGGCCCCACGAAATACCACAACTCGCATTCAGAATGGCCTAACACGCAGATGAAGGGAGGCCGAGAGAAGGGAGCTTAGAACGGATAACCGATAGCAATATGATACTGTGCAGCTAAGCCTCCAATACTCAGGCCCCGACCGATCCAACGGCCCATTGCAGGGTCATACAGTTGCTGCCCTACATCTAAGCGAATGACTAAGAGCGAAAAGTCCCAGCGCAATCCTACTCCGCCGGCGATACCAGGCCGTAAAGTCCTCCCGGACAAAATCCCACGGGCATCCTCAAAGAGGCTCGTTTTCCAAAACCACACATTCCCTATGTCTAAGAATGGGGCTATTTGCAAGCCCTGGTAAAAAGTCCAACGTAGCTCCGCATTCAGCTCTGCCAGAATTTCGCCGCCCGGAATGAGAAAGCGATTGGCAGGAAGAACATAAATGCCCGGCCCTAAACTCCCAAACTGCCAGCCGCGCATGGAGCTGGGCCCCCCAAGAAAAAATCGGTTCTCAAAAGGCAAAGACCGGGTATAAAGGAAACCTCTGCCCACCCCAGCTCGGAAGCGCCCCACCCACTGCAGGCTCGGCCCAAAACCATACCGCAACCGCCCTTCCAAAAGCACGCGCCCAAAAAGACCAAACTGATATTTGCCCCAGAGGCTTCCGTCCCTGTGGCTCGTATCGCCCCGCACTCGGAAAAGCCTGAGAGCTACATCCAGTAGCGCAGGGCCTACGCCTCCCACCTCCACATACAGACGCGAATAGTCCCCCCACCCTCGGGCCGAAGTCGCAAAATAGTTTCGGGTACTTTCAATCTGATAGGCAGAAATCTGCGTCAAACGCGGCAAAAAGTCTCTCAGAATCAGACTGCGAACCAGGGGGGAAAGGGCCAGCAGATCAGCTTCAAAGGCCGGGGAAAAGGCACTCTGTACAAAAATTAGGCTCACAGGCGTAAGGAGGTGGGTTTCGGCTCGGCGATCAAAAAGGAGGAGGCGACGCTCCTGTTGAAGCTCCATAGTGAGGAATCGGCGAGAAAAGACGGGCTGGCGCAGGTCTTGATAGGAGAAGCGGAGGGCGGTGGTCCGTTGCACAAGGGTTTTGGGAAGGGGGATAGGTTTAGCTTGCGAGAGGCGGAGAGTCCCCTGGGGAAAAGTCAGGGAGAACTCGGTAAGAAAGCTGTAAAGGGGTTCGGGCGGAAGGTCGGCTTGCTGCCGAAAGTAGCTGATGAAGCCCTGCGTTTTGAAGGCGGCGCTCCAGCCCCGCCGAAGGAGGGAAAGATGAGAGAGGCTCAGCCGTACGCTGGCACCCGGAAGCGGAGGCAGCGCCGTCAGAATCTGAGTAGATTGAAACCCTTCCAAACCAAGAGCTACCTCTATAGGGGGCCGTAAAAGCACCTCATACCGCAAACGAAGTTTCTGCCCAGAGTCCGGCAAAACTGTCGGCAAAACCCCCTGAACCACCGGAAGAAGCTGTAAATAACGCTGAGAAATCTGTATGGCCTTCAGATTATACCGCTCCTGGGGCAAAACAAAAATGCGTCGCAGCAGTACCCGCTCATCCAAGATAGCCTCGGCCCGCGACTCCGTCCGAAAGGTCAAGTTTGCCAGCGTGCGCTCTTTGGTCGGTTGTCGTTCCGGCGTGTGCACGGCCACCTCTATCTCACTCAGGGTATAAGGATGGTAATCTTCGGGCAGCAGAAGGCGTACCCGGCAAGAGGGACCCTTCACAGCTCCTGTCCCTATCCAGAATTTTTGAAGCAGGCCCGTACGACGCCTCTGCTGGGACGTTTGACCTGTGGTGTCTATCTCAATCAAGAAAAGGCTCAGGGGCAGATCATAATACCCATTCTCTAAGAGGGTCTGGTGGAGCTTCTCCCGAAAAGCATCTATGCTTTTGAGAAGAAAGGGGGCACCTACCTGCGGTCCATGTATGGGAAAGAGAGAGTCCGCTATGTGGAGCATAAGGCTATCTCCCCCTTCTATAGAGAAGTTTTCCAGAATCCAGCGTGGGCCCGGCCGAATATTGTAGGTAACGAGCGCCTTGTGCTTGCCTTGAAGACGTACCCGAGGCTGAATAGCCGCCTGAAAATAGCCCCATTCCGCATATAGAGCCTCTAACTGCTCTACATCCTGGCTAAGGGCATTTTCAGACAGGAGGGCTGGAGGTTCGCCCAGCTTATCCCGAAGGGCCCGCGCAAAAAGATAATAATAGCGACGCACCTTTGGAATCCGGTAGAAAAACCTCGCTACCGAATCGCGTAGGAGAGTTTCGCCTGCGCTGTAAAACCACAAAGAAACGGGTAGCCCCAAGAACCGACTATTAGACCGCACATAAAAGGTAGGTCTCTCAGGCAAAATATGCCCCGAAAGTGCAGGTTCCCGCCAAACTATTCGCTCCCCCGGCAAAAGGAGCCGCTGCGGACTACAGGCCGCCCAGAAAAAACTCAGTAACCCCATGCCGAGCCAAGCCCCCCGCTCCCCCTTACTTCTCAAAGACCACAGCTTGACCCGCAGGTATGCCCCTAAAATAAAATCCATCATAACTCAGGTGCCCATTTACCCAAGTAGCCCGTACCCGACCCTCCAAAGTCTTCCCCATAAGGGGATGCCAGCCGCATTTATTGAGGCTAAGAGGACTTCCTATGGGAGCGACTGTCGTCTTTTCCGCCGGATCAAAGAGCACGAGATCCGCCCAGTACCCTTCCCGTAGAAACCCTCGCTCTCGCACACCCCAAATCCGAGCAGGATTCCAAGCTAAAAGTTCCACCCATTGGCGCAAAGACACACCCTGCGCCCTCCCCATCGTATAAAGCCACGGCAGTAGGTAGGGATGCGTAGGAACCCCCGCCGGAGCCTGCCAATACGGCAGCTGCTTTTCGGCGTAGGTGTGCGGCGCATGATCGGTGCCTATCGTCGCAAAAACCCCCCCTCGTACCCCCTCCCAAAGAGCCTGGTGATGCTCCGGGCCTTTGATAGCCGGATTGCACTTGAGTAGATTTTGATAGCGGGTAAAGTCCGCGGCATTCCAAGCCAGATAGACGGGACAGGTTTCAGCCGAAATGGGAGGACTCCCTCCTCCTTGGGATGCCGCCCGTAGAAGCCCTACCTCTTCACGAGTGGTGATATGCAAAAGGTGAATAGGCACTTCGTATTGGCAAGCCAGCTCAAGAAGCCAGCGCGTGCTTTCTATGCAGGCCTCAACGGGACGCACCCGCGCATGCAGATCAGGAAAATCCTCCCACCCCTTTCCCTGATAGGCCTGAATAGCAGCCCGAATCACCCGCTCCGACTCACTATGAAAGACCAATCGTACCGGTGACCTCTCAAAAAGCCCTCTCACGACCCGCTCCTCTGTAACCAGTAGCTCCCCCGTACTTGAGGCCAGAAAGACTTTTACGCCAGGCACCTCCCGGGGAGAAAGCTGAACTATTTCAGGGAGGTTGTCCGACGTAGCTCCAAAATACAGGGCAAAGTTAGTCCAGGCCCGGGGGGCAATACGTTTTTTTTTCTCTTGGAGGGCGTGAAGGGTGGTGGTGGGTGGAGAGGTATTCGGCATATCAAAGACGGTGGTAACGCCACTGGCCAAAGCGGCTCGGCTCTCTGTGTAAAAAGTGCCCTTTTGCGGAAAGCCGGGCTCCCGAAAATGCACATGAGTATCTATCAAGCCCGGCAAGAGATAAGCCCCATTAGCGTGATAAAGGGGACCATTAGCCATTGGCGGGAGCTTCCCTATGGCGGCTATGCGCCCCTCTTTCACCCAAAGGTCCCCTTCTATCCATCCTTCCTCTAAGCACAGGCGCGCATCTACAATCCGCCAAGTAATGGAGCCGTAGGTCATGAAACTAAAAAGCTTTTCGCCACAAAAGCGAAGTATCGCCGTAGCTAAGAAACCGAAAGCCGTGCTCTAAGGCATACGTATAGACTTTCTGGATGCCTTCTAAGCCGATGAAGGCTTGCACAAGGCCAATCAAGGTGCTACGTGGCTGATGGAAGTTAGTAATAAGGCCATGCGTAAGGGTGAATGGGTAACCCGGCAGGATGTAGAGGCGGGTTCGGCCATGGACGGGTTCTGTTCCCAAGGCGGCGAGAGCCTCGGCAATGGGGGGTGGGCTTTCAAGTTCTTTCCAGCAAAAGGGTGGCACTTCGGCAGGCAGGGTTCCATGGCGAAGGCGATAAGCCCCCAGCCAATAAAGCGACTCTATGGTACGACAAGTGGTGGTACCGACACACACGATAGGACCTGTATGGGATTGGAGGGCTTGGAGCGTTTCTGTGGTTACGGAGAAGGTCTCTGCATGCATTTCGTGGGCGTAGGGGTCAGCACTTTGTAAGGGGAGAAAGGTTCCTGCTCCCACATGGAGGGTGATGGGAAGGCGGCGAATCCCTTTTTTCTCCAGCCGCTCAAAGACTTCTTCTGTAAAGTGCAGTCCAGCCGTAGGGGCGGCTATGGACCCCGGCCTCTGCGCATAGATCGTTTGGTAGCGATGCTTGTCTATTTCGGAGGGGGGGCGACGAATGTAGGGCGGTAGAGGGACTTCGCCCACTTCTGCCAGCACTTGAGTAAGGGGCCATTCCATGGGAGTCCATTCCAACCGAAACGCTACGGGTGCAGGGGAGTTTGGCTCTGAGGAACGTTTCGGGTGGGGAAGCGCTCGGACGGTAAGCTGTAAGGGCGGTTTGGTCCAGGTGAGTTCGCCTCCTTTTCGCCAGAAGCGTCCGGGCCGATAGAGCCCTTCCCACACCTGCCCACTGGGTAAATGCCATCCCCCCTCTATCGGCTCCGTCAAAAGGACTTCGCGCCGACCCTGCCTCAGCCGCGCAAAAACCACTTGACTCTCGTTGTAAATAAGCAAGGTATTTTCAGGCAGGTACCGGTCTATGTGGAGAAAAATATCCTCCCGGATAGTTCCATCGGGCCAGAAAAGAAGCACACGGGCATTATGGCGGGGCTCTATAGGCCATTCCGCAATCCGGTCGGGCGGTAGCTCATACTCCCAAAGCACCCTCCAAAGTTAGGCTAACTTTGCCCCCATGCCCTTTTGGCACCAGAAACTCCAAGAATGGACCTACCACTGGCAAAACGCCGGCTTATCCCCCCTCCCCAAAGTCTCCCTCGCCCCCCCAGACCGAAAGGAAGACCTCACCCTCAACATCTTCCCCCTGCTACGCCTCTCCAAAGGAAATACAGAAAACCTCATAAACGCCCTCCTCGCCCCCCTCCGCGAAGAGATGGACACCTATGAGCTGGTGAAGGGCTTTTTGAATGTGCGGCTTTCCCCGGAGTTTTGGAGAAGATTTCTGGCAGATGTACAGGAGAGAGCGCAGGAAGGTTATACACACATTGAAGCCCTTCGGGGGAAGTTTGCCGTTTTTGAGTATCCATCGCCCAATACGAATAAGCCTTTACATTTAGGCCATTTGCGCAATATTGCCCTGGGGCAGGCAGTCAGTGCCCTCTGGGAACGTGCCGGCGCACAAGTGCGACGAGTCAATCTCTATAATGATCGGGGCATCCACATTGCAAAGTCTATGGTAGGGTGGCAGCGGTTTTTTCAGCCTCAAACCCCCCAGTCAGCCGGGAAAAAAGGAGATCACTTTGTAGGCGATTGCTATGTAGCTTTTGAGAAAGCCTATAAAGCCGAGGTAGAGGCTCTTATGGCCCAGGGCGTTCCAGAAGCGGAAGCCATGACGCAGGCGCCTCTTTTTCAGGCGGCGCAAGAGGTTTTACGGCGATGGGAACTCGGCGATCCCGAAGTCCGAAAACTCTGGGAAATGATGAATGGCTGGGTCTACGAGGGATTTGCAGAGACTTTTCAGAGGTTAGGGGTCAAGTTTGACAAAATCTACTACGAGTCAGAGACTTACACCCTGGGAAAAGCCTTAGTGGAGGAGGGGCTGGCAAAAGGCCTTTTTGTGCGTGGGGAGGATGGAGCGGTATGGGCCGACCTCACGGCCGAAGGCCTGGGCAAGAAAATTCTCCTGCGCCGTGATGGGACTTCGGTATATATCACCCAAGACCTGGGCACAGCCGACCTGCGGTATCGGGACTTCCCCCAAATGACGCAGTCTATCTATGTGATTGGAAACGAGCAAGACCACCACATGCAGGTGCTGGTCGCCCTCCTGCGACGCTTAGGTAAACCCTATGCGGACGCTATCTACCACCTCTCCTATGGCATGGTAGAACTCCCCACAGGCCGCATGAAAACCCGAGAAGGCACCGTCGTAGATGCCGATGACCTCCTGGAGGAAATGCGAGTACGAGCTTTAGAACTCATGGACGAAAGCGTCCCCCCCGAAAAGCAATCAGAAACCGCCGAAAGCATAGGCCAAGCCGCTATTCGTTTTTACCTTCTGCGGGTAGAGCCGAAAAAAAATATCGTCTTTGACCCAGCGGAGTCCATAGACCTGAAGGGTTTTACAGGTCCATTTTTGCAATATGGCTATGTGCGGGCGCTTCGGCTGCGGGAAAAGGCCGAAGCTTCAGGCGAATCCATAAGCCCCCCTCCCGAAATCCCCCCCTTAGCCCCAGAAGAAGCCCTCCTACTACGGCAGCTGTATGCCCTGCCCTCCTTTTTAGAAGCCGCCGCCATAAGCTACAACCCCGCTCTGATGGCTCACTACGGATACGAGCTGACGCAGCGATACAATGAGTTTTACCAGAAGCTCCCCATCCTGCGCTCAGAACCTTCGGTACGAAGGTTTCGCTTAGCGTTGAGCTACGCCTATGAGGTAGCGATTCGGACAGTTTTAGAGGTGCTCCATATTCCCCTGGTGGAGTATATGTGATGGGAGCAGGCGCCCCTCATCCCCAAGCCGCGCTAAGCGTCTGTTAGCTTGCCCCCCCTGCCCTGAAATAGAAAGTGCCCCTCTGAAATGCAGGTAAAATCATCCTCCGCTTTTGCCGATGTCGTGTCTGATTTTGTGCCCATGGGCTTCTTTTACCAATCCCGGGCAAAGGGTTTCTGAATGTAGGAGATTAGAGTTATGTGTGGCTACCGCCCCCCAGGGGAGTATGCCCACTCCTCCTCATATTAAGGAAGGCCTTTGACTTAAGGTTTGAGGCCAAGGCCCCCTCCTAATGGGAAGAGGGGATGGGCGCGCCCTCAGGCGGGGGGGCGCGCCCCAAAAGGGCGGGGCGCCCCCCCCCAAAAAAAAATTATAAATGGGAAATTAAAAATTTTTATT
>JAVVHK010000076.1:0-7191 GCA_032249525.1 Bacteroidota bacterium
ATCACCCCCGGGCTCCCCCCCCCCTACGGCGGGCGGCAGCCCCACAAAACACCACCGACTCCCATTCAGAAACTCTTCGCATCAAGCTGGTATAAGGCCCAGACCAGCACAACCCAACCGCCAAACAGAATATCCTCTACCCTACCAGGGCTATATATCCCCCCTCCGCAGAGCCTATGCCCTTAGCTTCCCCTTAGAATTCAGTCCAGAGCTAAAGAGCGGGCCTTTCCCTACACATCCAGCCGGGCATACCGAGCATTCTGCTCAATGAAGCGCCGGCGAGGAGCTACCTCCTTACTCATGAGGATGGTGAAGGTTTCGTCCGCTTCGGCAGCATCTTCAATGGTCACCTTGTGGAGGGTGCGAGTTTCGGGGTTCATAGTGGTTTCCCATAGCTGCTCGGGGTTCATTTCGCCAAGACCCTTGTAGCGCTGCACGACCACTTTGGATTCGTCGCCGCCCCCAAGCTCCTCTATGGCTTTGCGGCGCTCCTCCTCTGTCCAGCAATAGCGCTGCTGCGAACCCCGCTTCACCAAGTACAAAGGCGGTAACGCAATATACACATGCCCCCGCTCAATCAATGGCCGCATATACCGATAAAAGAGCGTTAGCAACAGCGTCCGAATATGGCTCCCATCCACATCCGCATCCGTCATGAGAATGATCTTATGATAGCGCAGATTTTCTAACTGCCCCTCGTGTATCCCCTGCGGCCCAAATTTGCCAATCCCCAACGCAATCGCAATATTTTTGATTTCTTCGTTTTCGTACACCTTGGTGAGGTTGGCTTTTTCTACGTTGAGGATTTTTCCGCGCAGGGGGAGGATAGCTTGAAAACGTCTATCGCGGGCCTGTTTGGCGCTACCTCCTGCGGAGTCGCCCTCTACGAGGAATATTTCACAGGCTTCGGGGTCTTTGCTGGAGCAGTCGGCGAGCTTACCAGGTAGGCCGCTACTTATAGAAGCGCCCTTCTTTTGGACGAGCTCCCGGGCTTTTTTCGCGGCGTACCGGGCTTCCGCCGCCAGCAGAACCTTCTGTAAAACCGCCCGAGCTACCTTCGGATTTTTCTCCAAGTACTCAGAAAGCTCCTTATGGACGACGCTCTCCACAATCCCCGCCACCTCCGAATTGCCCAGCTTAGTCTTCGTCTGCCCCTCAAACTGAGGCTCAGGTACCTTCACCGACACAATCGCCGTCAGCCCCTCCCGAAAATCATCCCCCGTCACCTCAAACTTCACCTTATCAAAAAATCCCTCCTTCTCCCCATAACTCTTGAAAACCCGCGTAAGCGCCTTCCGAAACCCCACCACATGCGTACCCCCCTCATGCGTGCGAATGTTATTCACATACGAGTACAGCGTCTCATTGAAGGTCTCATTATACTGCAGCGCTATCTCCACCGGATATAACCCCTCCGGATCACTCCCCACAATCAAGATGGGCTCATGCAAAACTTCCTTCCCATGATTGAGATATTTGATAAACTCTATAAGGCCACCCTTGGTATAAAAAACCCGCGTCAGGGGCTGCCCATCGCTATCCATTTCCCGTAAGTCCCGTAAAACTATCTTGATGCCCTTATTGAGATAAGCCAGCTCCCGCAACCGATTCGCAATGATGTCAAACTGAAACTCCGTATCAGGAAAGATGGTAGGGTCAGGTTTGAAGTGCACTTCAGTGCCTCGCTCCTTAGTTTTACCTATGGGTTCTACGGGGGTGATGGGTACGCCCCTCCGGTAGGCTTGGTACCAAATCTTGCCTTCCCGATAGACGCGTACTTCTAAATGTTCGGAGAGGGCATTGACGACGGAGACGCCCACGCCATGCAGACCGCCCGACACCTTGTAAGTGCGTTTGTCAAACTTGCCCCCTGCATGCAAGACCGTCATAACCACCTCCAGGGCCGAACGTTTCTCCGTAGGATGGATATCTACGGGGATGCCCCGGCCGTTGTCTTTTACGGTTACATAGCCATCGGTGTGGAGGACCACCTCAATGTAGTTGCAATAGCCTGCCATAGCCTCGTCAATGGAGTTATCCACCACTTCAAAGACGAGGTGGTGAAGGCCTTTTACACCGACGTCCCCAATGTACATGGCGGGGCGTTTGCGTACAGCCTCTAAGCCTTCCAAAACCTGAATGGAAGCGGCTGTGTAATCACTTTCGGCGGTAGAAGGAGAAGGGGTGAAAAGGGTTTCTTCCGCGCTCACAAGGCAAAGTTACAAAACCGCTATCTTCGCCTTATGGAGCTGAGCTGGGGTTTTAGTTATGAGGTTCTTCCCTGGGAGGCGCTTCCCCCTGAAGAGCAGGTGCTTTTAGAGCAGGCGCAGGCGGCCGCTCAGAGGGCGTATGCGCCCTATTCAGGGTTTGCCGTGGGGGCGGCGGTTCGCCTAAGGGATGGCTCTATCTTCACGGGCAATAATCAGGAGAACCTGGCTTATCCCAGTGGGTTATGTGCGGAGCGGGTAGTGCTCTTTCAGGTGGGGGCCTTAGGGAAGGCCCCCCAGATAGAGGCCTTAGCCGTATATGCCCCAAAAGGAGCAGAGGCGGCTTTTCCCTGTGGCGCCTGTAGACAGGTTATGCTGGAGTACGAGCAGATGAATCATCAGCCTTGGACCCTTATCTTTGCCGGGGCTGCTGCACATGTATATCGTATGAAGGGCGTTTCGCTACTCCTACCATTGGCTTTCGTATGGAAACGATCGTGAGCACAGACCTCCGCAAGGCAGCGGATTATTTACGCGCAGGTGAAGTCATCGCCATCCCCACAGAGACCGTTTATGGGTTAGCCGCTAATGCTCTGGACCCCCAAGCCGTAGAAAAAATCTTCCGTCTCAAAGGCCGCCCTCTTTCGGACCCTCTCATTGTTCATGTGGCTAATGTAGAGCGGGTGCCTCCCCTGGTTTCAGCTTTACCGCTATGGGCCGAAAAGCTCATGAACCTCTTTTGGCCAGGTCCTCTCACTATCGTCTTGCCTAAGAGCGAGCAGGTGCCAGACCTGACTACAGGCGGCTTACCCACTGTAGCGCTGCGCTGCCCTAAGCATCCTTTGACCCAAGCCCTCTTAGAGTCGCTTCCTTTTCCCTTGGCGGCCCCCAGCGCCAATCCCTTCGGAAGAGTCAGCCCCACGACCCCAGCCCACGTACTGGAATACTTTGAAGGGCAGATACCTTTTATCTTAGACGGCGGCCCCTGCGAAACCGGCATAGAATCCACCATTCTCGGCGAAGAGAATGGCCGGCTCGTGATCTACCGCCCCGGCGCTATCACCAAAGAAACCCTGGAAGAAGTCTTAGACACCAAAATCGGCTACCGCCTCTATACCAAAAGCCAGCCCCAAGCCCCAGGCCAGTTTCCCAAGCATTACGCCCCCTCTAAGCCCCTCCTCTACGGCTGGCAAGACCCACCCCTTGAACCCCACGCCTCCATCGTCCTCTTTGAAGATGAAACAGATGAGAGCGAGCACCCCTATGTGCATACGCTCTCTCCCTCTGGCAGCTTAGAGGAGGCTGCCCAGCGCCTATACCAAGTCCTCCACGCCTGCGAAAAAGACCCCACTGAATATATTCTCTTCCAGCAGGTTCCTCAGGAAGGTATTGGCTTGGCCCTGCACGATAGGCTTCGCCGCGCCCATCATCCCAGTGTTTTCACCATTGGGCACAGCAACCATCCCTGGGAGCTTTTCCTGGACCTTTTGCGCTACTACGAGATTGGCGCTATTTTAGACCTACGCCGCAAGCCTACCTCCACCATTGCTCCCCACTTTAGCCAGGGCATCCTCCAAAAAGCCCTCACCAAAGAAGGCATCCTCTATGACTGGCAGCCTGTCCCAAACCGAGTGCTCTTCTCCTTAGAAAAGCTCATGGCCCGAGCCCCGCGCGTCGCCCTCCTCTGTGCCGAAGCCGACCCCACCAAATGCCACCGCTACAAAGAATCCGACGAACTCACCGAAAAAGGCTTCGCCGTCTTCCATATTTACCCTAACTACACCCTTCGCCTACATAAGGCCGAACTCAGCCTTCCCTTTGAAGAATAGCCTCGCCCAAAAGAGTTTCCTGCCAAGCATCTAAGTAGGCTTGCACTTCCCGCCGATGGGTGAAAATCACCCAAGTAGCTTCCCCAAAGTGCCGCCGCAGATTTTCCAATATCTCGGCAATCTTCTGACTATCCAGCGGGGCAAAGGGATCATCTAATAAAAGCACCTGGGGCCGCCGAATAAGAGTCAAAGCCAAGGCTAACCTCTGACGCTGCCCCCCGGATACTTGCTGCCCCCACTCTCCTATCGGCGTCAAAATGCCCTTGGGTAGGTGCCGCACTTCCTCCGCTAAACCCGCCCACTCCAAAGCCTGCCAAATCTCCTTCCAAGAAGCCTCTGGCTTCACCAGCCGAAAATTATCCGCTATGCTCCCCTCAAAAAGTACAGGCTCCTGCGGTACATACCCTACATAGCTTCGCAAAACCTTCAGACTATAACTTCTCAGGGGTCTATCCCCCAGCCATATCTGACCTTCGGTAGGGTCCATTTGCCGCACTAAGAGCCGAGCCAGCGTGGTCTTTCCGGTGCCGAGCGGCGCGCCGATGCCTAAGTGCTCACCCGCCTTCACCGCTCCATACAGTCCCCGAAATACCCAGGGCCCCCCCTCCTGATAGCGATAGCCCAAATTCTCCCAGCGGTACGTCGGCAGCGCCGGCAAAATAGACACCAACGGATACGAAATCGCCCCCTCCACCGCCATAACCGACAAAAGCCGCTCCGCACTCGCCCGAGCCTGCTGCACCAAACTAAATAACCATCCCAAAGCCCCCATCGGGAAAAGAAGCTGAAGCAAATACAAGCTGAAAGCACTTATGGTCCCTAGCGTCTCTCGTCCTTGCATCACCTCATAGCCCCCATACAAAAGCACGATAGTCATGCTTAGCCCGATAAAGAGATAACTCATGGGCTGAAGGTAGGCTTCTACGCGAGCTACGGATAGCGAGGCTTGCCGATAGGCTTCGGAGCGGCGCTCCATTTCTTGGCGGAGAAACTCGGGTTTGGCGAGTGCTTTTAGCGCGCGCAAATAGGGAAAGACCTGCTGGACAAAGCCGCTCAGATGCGCAAAGGCCGCTTGCTGCGCATGGCCTAAACGCAGCGCTTTCTGCCGAAGGTAGTAAGTGAGAAACGGCAGTGCGACCAGCGGCAAAAGGGCCGCCAGTCCCAGAGTCGGCGCCGTGAGCAGCATGAGCGTCCCAGTAAAAACTAAGAGCGCTAAGGCATTAAGCCCATAAAGGATGACCGGCCCTGTGAAGTTTCGGATGCGATTGAGGTCCTCCGTGAAGTAGGTCAGGAGCTCGCCCCCAGAAAAGCGCCGCAGGGTCAGTAGGTCCCAGCTCAAAAGACGTTCTACCAATTCAGCCCGCTGGGCCTTTTCTACTCGGCGGCTAAGAACCACC
The DNA here is from genome assembly GCA_032249525.1 of Bacteroidota bacterium. Taxonomy (GTDB): domain Bacteria; phylum Bacteroidota; class Bacteroidia; order SpSt-205; family SpSt-205; genus JAPYWM01. Next base: position 5,434 of record JAVVHK010000076.1, read on the forward strand.
AGCGTCTGGCGCATTCCTACCATTAGCGCGCCGCGCACCAGCGCCACCCCCAGGATGCTCCCTAAGAGCAGCACCACCTCCTTCCCACGCGCTAAAAGCCCCCCCGTCCGCGCAAAAACGACCAGTTTATCTATAAGATGACCCGTCGCCCACGGCGCATATAGGGCCAGCCCATTGACCGCCAGCACAAAGAATACCCCCCACAAAAAAAGCCGCCACTCCCGACGATAATAAGGCCCTAAAAGCCGAACTAGACTCCGCACAGCGAGCAAAGTTAGGCGCGCTCCCGCTGGACCACTTCCCGCCCTATCGCCACCGCCCGATAATACGCATCACAGCCCGACCCTGCTACCACCTTTAGCTCATCCAGCGCGACAAACCCATCTCCCCGCACCTCCCCCCGCACCTCCACCCATACAATAGAAAATATAAGCAGCCGAGTTTGATTCACCTGCAAAAGGTGCTCCTCACTAAAACGGAGCAGCGCCCGCACCGGACTCTCCCTTAGAACCGGCAGCGGAACCCCCTCCACCCATTCCACCTCCAGCCCCGCATACTCCAGCTCACTCTCCGTCGCAGGAATGTGATGATGCGTGCGGTGAGCCCGTTTGTAGAAGCTTTCTGTAACAGCATTCATCGTTGCGTAAGGATAGCTGAGAAGATTTTCGTAGGTATGGCGAGGAACTTTCGTAGGTCGTAGTAGAAACCCCACATAGGGCGGCGAAGAGCCTATATGCAGCCCAGAGTTGAAGATAGCCGCATTATACACGCCGGCCGGCGAGCGTGTAATGAGGAGATTCAGGTTCTTAAAGCCTATGAGGGAGTTGATGAAGTTGATCCGCCAGGCTTTATCGGCCTGCAGGATGTCTCTTTCGGAGTACACGGGCATAAGTCAGAGTAGTCTTAGACTATGCATGCCGCCGTCAATGTGGAAGATTTCGCCGGTGATCCAGCTGCTATTGGGTGAGAGGAGGAAAGCGATCAGGTGGGCTATATCGGCGGGGGTGCCGAAACGTTTGAGGGGATGACGCTGGGCGGCTTGAGTTTGTTTTTCGGGGGTATTGAGGAGCTTTTCGGCAAGGGGAGTATTCGTAAGAGAAGGCGCCACGGCATTGACGCGAATGGTAGGCGCCCACTCAGCAGCTAAGCTGCGGGTAAGCCCCTCAATGGCTCCCTTCGCCGAAGCAATGCTCGCATGAAATGGCATCCCTGTCTGCACCGCCACGGTACTCATTAGCACCACACTCGCCCCCTCCGCCTGCCGCAAAAGCCCATACACCGCCTGCAAGGTCTTCACCGCCCCTAAAAAGTTCAGCTCCCACTCCGACCGAAACTGCGCCTCCGAAATCATGTGAAACGGCTTCAGCTGAATAGACCCCGGCAAATACACCACCCCATGCAAAGGCCCTGACAACGATGGCAAAGCATCCTTCAAAATATCCCCCGCATAATGCTCAACTTCTGGCGGCAAATCGCGCCGCTCCCGAGAAAAAACAATAACCTCATGCCCCCCGCTCAGTAAAATATCCACCAGCGCTCTCCCAATTCCCGTACTACCTCCTACTAAAAAATACCGCATGTGCAGAATAACAAAATTTGGCCCTCTGCCCGACCCTTCTCCTTGCTGCTGGCTCGCCCCCCCTCTGAAAAGAGCTCAAGAGGTCCAAACTGCCCAAACTCCAGGTTATACCATTTGCAATCAAAAACCTTTTGAATAGAAAAAGGTTTTTGGCCGCTCCGCCCCTTCGGGGCGGAGCG
>JAVVHK010000077.1:0-7169 GCA_032249525.1 Bacteroidota bacterium
CCCCACCCACTGCGTGTGGTCCAGCGTCCGCCGCTCAATATCATCTTCCTGAAGCACCTCGGGAATCTCCTGCAGCACATAGGCCCGAACCTGCCAAGGAGACTTTTTGTCTTTGCGCCACCGCCGCACCACAATCCCATAATAGTAATGCTGCCGCTGCTCAAAATCTACAATCTGCCAAGTCAATATCCGAAAAGCACTATCCGGTGGGCACAAGTCCGACACCGTAACAACCGAGTCAAACGGATATGAAAAGGCTTCTGGCACCGAAAAAGCCTTCAGCCACAGCGCAATAAACTCCCTATTGAGGGAGTCTTTGAACTCCATATCTTCATGGTTGAGAATGAGAGGGCCCATTTGGGCTAATGCTCGTTCAATTTCCGGTAAGGACACGGACGAACTCGCCTGGGCCCATAGCCATCCACCTATCCCCACAATCAGCCACCGCATGCGTGCCAAAAGCAAAGGTAAAAACATATTTTCACATAGGGAGAAGGCTCTTTAGGCGGGGAAAGCCTGAGGAAGCAGCGCCTGAGCCCGAGCCAAGGCCTCTTCTTGAATGGGTAAATAGGGAAGTCGCTCCCGCAAGAAAGCCAGCAAGGTCTCGGTTCGGAGATTGGAGACCAGGGGTGTGCCAGCAAATGGGCATCCCCCATAACCCCCCAAAGCACTATCGTAACGCCGAATACCAGCTTCCCAGGCCGCTTCCACTTTCGCTCGGGCATTCTCCGGATGAGCATGCAGATGAACCCCCCAGGTTACACCAGGTACAGCTGAGACCGCCTTGCTACAGGTACTAAAAACCTCCTCCGGTGTCGCTATACCCACGGTATCCGCCAGAGATACTATAGGCACACCCATCTCCCGCAGGTATATGCCCATCTCTACCACCATCTCGGGCGAATACGCCTCTCCATAAGGATTCCCGAAGCCCATGGAAAGATATACGACGGGTACCTTCTGGGCCTGCTGACAGGCTTGTACGAGTTGAGGTATAAAGGCCTTAGCTTCTGCCACGGTTTGCCGAGCATTTTGCTGTTGAAAAGTCTCCGACAAGGACAAGGGATACCCCACATATCGCACAGCCGGATGAGAAACGGCCCGAGAGAGGCCCTTCTCATTCACAATAATGACCAGCAGGCCCGTCTGCGGATACTGAGCCCATGGAAGTCGGTCAAAAACCTCCGCCGTATCAGCCATCTGAGGCACAGCCTTCGGCGAAACAAACGACCCCGCATCCAGCGTATGAAACCCTACCTCCAACAATGCCGAGAGATAGGCCACCTTCACTTCTGTCGGCACGATGTGGGGATAGCCCTGCCAAGCATCGCGGGGGCATTCCACCAGCTGGACTTCCATCCCTCAAAATTACTCACTCATACACCCCGATCCACCGATGCCCCACAATCCGATCCTCCCGGTCTGTAAAACCCCGATACCCCACCACAATCAGGTAGATGTTTTCCGCCTCAAAATAGCTTCCCTCAATAGCCTCTGGCCGAAAGTACCCGTTCTGCGCATCATAAAGCGCATACATATAGTCATACACTCCCTGTTTCAGCCGAATGCGGCGCCGATATTCGCCCCGCACCTCGTCATACAAAAGCTCATACCGAGCATCGGGGCTCCACCCCATAAACCCCCCCACCACATACACGGGCTGAGCATACCTTTCCGCTTGCAAGCGAAACTCCACCCAGAAATAATCTGCTTGCGTGGCACTGAGTTCGTCCCGCCCCGCCCAACGCCCCAAAGTATCTATGGGCAAGTCCTGAACCTGAATGAGAAACCGCCCATTGAGGTCATACTGGCTAAAATATACCCCCCCCGCTCGAGGACGCTCGGGCACCAAAAGCACCACCACCCCCGAATCGCTCCAGAGCGTCCGCTCCACCTGAAAGCTGCGCCGCCGCAAAATACTCCGTAAGTCCAACATCCGAAACTCATTCCCCGCTTCCATGTCCAAACCAGGCTGAAACCGATACTCCAAATAATCCTGCCCCAAAAAAGTCGGCCTCAGCTGAAAATAAGCCCGATCCCAACGGTTATTTTGCAAAACGCCGCAGAAAAACTCCTGATAATTCTGTATAGACCGAAGGTCCCGAGGAAAAACCTTGAAAGCCAGCGACTGAAACCGCTGCCGAGCCCCGGTTACCAATTGACTGCCCCAATCCGGCACTACCTGCACCGCATTTTCCACGACATAAAAGCGCCGCCGAAGCACCAAAAAAGCAGGATTATTTTCCCGAAAGACCTCTATGACATACAGCCCACTGCGCTGAAAATGATTCTGAAGCTGATACCGATAATGCACATAGGGCACTCGCGTGCCTACGGACAAGCTAAAATCTGTAATCCGATCCGACACAAAGGCCGGCCAGTACTCTGTAAGCGGCAAAGCCGAAGGTTCCCAATACCGATTGCAAAGCTGAATACGCACCCAAAAGTCCGAAACTCCCCCCTCCCGCAGCTCATCAAACTCCAAAGTCAGCACCTGATTTTCCCCCAGCCCTAAATAGGGAAACGAAAGCGTATTTTGCCCACGGTAAAACTGAACCGTATAGATGGCCGGGTCCGCAACCGTGTCCCGCAAAACAACCCCCCAGAGCAGATTGAGTAGGAGAAACCCTCTCATGAAACAGGAGCTTGAAGAAGGGGCTTGGCCAAAGGTAAAAGCCGATCTAAAAGACTACGATCGCTTTTGAGGTGGGGGGGTTTATTTTGGCCGCCAAACTTGCCTAAGTCCGAGAGCACCCCATAAAACTGCGCTAAGGGGATAGTATAAACGAGAGGACGAGTCAAGATTTCTCCCCGCCGAAGGTCGGCATAATAGGGGTTGAGCTTTTGGAGGGTAGCGTCCAAAACCTCTACGAAGGTATGGGGATTTTCGGGGGGAGAGAGGAAGGCGATGACCCATTCATGGCAGGGGGGAGAAGTCAGACGAGGCCCCACGGTAAATTCGCCCACCTGAGCCCCGGACGCCTGAGCGGCTGCCGTTATCGCCCCCTCCACCTCCGCCTCAATCACATGCTCTCCAAAGGCACTTAGATGATTTTTCACACGTCCTACCACCCGCACCCGATACGGCCGCACCGAGACAAACTCCACCACATCTCCCAAGTCATACGCCCACAAACCCGCATTCGTCGTGATCACCATCGCATATTTGCGCCCCACCTCCACCTCCCACAACGGATACCGCCGCCCCTGCGGCTCCTGCGCCTCCTCCAAAGGAATAAACTCATAAAACACCCCATTATCCACCAGCAGACGAAGCCCAGCCTCCCGTTCCTCCATATCCTGAAACGCAAAAAACCCCTCCGACGCCGGAAAAGTTTCCACAAAATCCACCCCCGGCATCAGCTCCCGCAACCGCCCCTCATAAAGACGAAAATCCACCCCTCCATGGACATACACCTGTAGATGAGGCCAGACCTCTTTAGCGCTCCGGCCCGAGAAAGCTTGCAAGGTCTCCAAAAACTGTACAATCCAGGGGGGAATCCCCGAAATCAGCGTCAGAGACAGCGGCAGGGCCTCCCGAATAATGGCTTCTACTTTCTGGGGCCAGTCTTCCAGGGTATTGACTTCGTAGGAGGGGAGGCGATTTTTCGTAAGGTAGCGAGGTACCCAGTGATGAACGATGCCGGAGAGGCGCCCGTAGGGAATACCCGCAGGAGTTTTTTCCAGAGCAGGGCTTCCCGAAAGGAAAAGCCACTGCCCATTTACGAAATCTGCCCGCCCCGTATTCACTATGTAAAAAGCCAGGGTCAAGCGAGCCCCACGCACATGCGTAGGAACGCTCTCAGGAGTAATAGGAAGAAACTTAGCGCCCGCCGTCGTGCCAGAAGTCTTAGCAAAGTAAGCTGGGAGGCCGGGCCAGGTCTGATCAGGCTCCCCTTGCCAAGCCGCCTGCCAGTACTTCTCCCACAAACTCTCATAGGTATAACGCGGCACCCGAGCCCGAAACTCCTCGTAACTCAGGCCTGCTTCCAGCCCATGCTCCCGCCCAAACTTCGTTTGGGCCCCCCGCCTCAAAAGCTCCCCCAATAGCCGCCGCTGCACCTCAGCCTCCCGCCCCACCAGCTGCTCCAGCCTATGCACCTCCCACTGACTCCACCACCTGGCGAGAAGCGTCCTCATATAAGTCTAAAAGCTGATGCGCAATCGTGAATAATGATGTCCCTGGCGGGAAAATCGCTTTCACCCCAGCCTCCTGCAAGGCCGGCACGTCATCAGGCGGAATAATCCCCCCCACAGTTACAGCAATGTCTTCTCGTCCATACTGCCGCAAAAGCTCTATCAGAATAGGTACCAGCGTATCATGAGCACCAGCCAGCGAAGAAACCCCAATAAAATGCACATCGTTCTCAATGGCTCGGCGGGCCACTTCTTCGGGGGTTTGGAAGAGGGGGCCTAAATCCACATCAAACCCCAAGTCCGCCAAGCCGGAAGCCACCACCTTAGCCCCGCGGTCATGCCCGTCCTGACCCATTTTAGCGATCAAGATGCGGGGGCGCCGCCCATACCGCCGAATGAAAGCTTGGATACGCTTTTGGATAGCCTCCCAGGCATCGGTACCCTCAAACTGCTTCTGATAAGTGCCGGTAACGATCTGCATGGTGGGCTCATAGCGGCCCCAGGCCCGCTCCATGGCAGCAGAAATCTCTCCAAGCGTGGCGCGGCGCCGCGCCGCTTCCACCGCCACCGCTAATAGGTTGTCCGTCTTATAGGCCGCCGCCTGATAGAGCCGCTCCAAGATATCCTGTACGGCCTTCTCATCACGGCTGGCCTTCACGGCCCGAAGACGTTCAATTTGGCGAGCGCGCACAGCTCGGTTGTCAATCTTGAGGATAGGGGGTGGTGGGGCATCCGGCACCAAGAAGCGATTGACGCCCACCCAGACATCCTCGCCGCTTTCCAAGCGAGCTTGTCGTTTAGCTGCGGCCTCCTGAATGCGAAGCTGCGGCCATCCCGCCGATATAGCCGCCGGCATACCCCCAAGGGCTTCTACCTCTTCTATCCAGCGGCGAGCAGCCTGCGCCAGCTCTAATGTCAGCCGCTCTACGAAATGAGCTCCTCCCAGCGGATCTACCGGCCGTAAAATGCCCGCCTCCCGCTGCAAAAAGATCTGCGTGTTACGGGCAATACGTGCGGAAAACGGCGTAGGCAAAGCCAGCGCTTCATCAAAGGAGTTCGTATGTAGAGATTGCGTGCCCCCAAGTGCCGCTGCCAGCGCCTCTATCGTCGTGCGCGCAATGTTATTCATGGGGTCTTGTGCCGTCAAACTATATCCGGAGGTCTGACAATGCGTTCGCAGAGCCAACGACTTTGGATTCTGCGCTCCCATATCCCGCATGATCGCCGCCCACAAAAGCCGAGCCGCCCGCAGCTTCGCCACCTCCGCAAAAAAGTTCATCCCAATCGCAAAAAAGAAACTCAGCCGCGGCGCAAACTCATCTATAGACAGCCCCGCTTCCAAACCCGCCCGCACATACGCTATTCCATCCGCCAACGTAAAACCCAGCTCCATATCCGGTGGAGCCCCCGCCTCATGAATATGATACCCACTGATGCTGATAGAGTTAAACTTCGGCAGGTTTCGCGAAAGATAGGCAAAAATGTCTGTAATAATCCGCATGGAGGGTTCGGGGGGGTAGATGTAGGTGTTGCGCACCATGAACTCTTTGAGAATGTCATTCTGGATGGTGCCGGAGAGTTTAGCGGGGGGAACGCCCTGCTCTTCGGCCGCCACGATAAAGAACGCCATAATAGGGATGACGGCGCCATTCATAGTCATGGAGACGGAGACCTTGTCCAGGGGAATTCCGTCAAATAGAATCTTCATATCCTCCACAGTGTCAATGGCTACCCCGGCTTTGCCCACATCGCCAATGACGCGCGGATCATCGGAGTCATATCCCCGGTGCGTAGGCAGGTCAAAAGCTACGGAGAGACCGGTTTGACCAGAGGCCAGAGCTTGCCGATAAAAGGCATTGCTTTCTTCCGCCGAGGAAAACCCCGCATACTGCCGAATCGTCCAGGGCTTCCCTAAATACATGCTGGCATAGGGCCCCCGCAGGTAGGGAGGAACCCCAGCTATATAATCCACATGAGGCAGCTCTCCCGGCTTCATACGACCATCATATCTATATCTAACGCTTCCATGCCAAAAAGGCGCGCAAGAGTGTGGTTAGTGAGGTGCTGGTGATAAGTGTAGACCCCCGTGCGAAGCATATGGCCCGTACGCAAAAGAGGCCGCAGCCCCCCATAATCCCCAATGCGCAAAAGTATCGGCAGCAGCACATTGCTCAAAGCCCAAGAGGCCGTATGCGCCACCCGAGAAGGAATGTTCGGCACGCAATAGTGAATAACCCCATACTTGACGAAAGTAGGTAGGTCGTGCGTCGTTTGCACACTCGTCTCAATATTCCCCCCTTGGTCAATAGCTACATCAATGATGACGCTTCCTTCGGGCATACGAGAGACCATGTCCGCCGTAACGACCACATGGGCACCAGCCCCTTTACGGTAGAGGGCTCCAACCAGCACATCCGTCTGAGGCAAAAGCTCATAAAGAAGGTCTGGTTGAATCAACCCCGTAGAAAGGCCATAATCGCCCAGCAGACTCTTAAGACGTTGAAGGCGATAGACTTCTTCATCCAAAACGGTTACGGCGCAGCCCATGCTGGAAGCAATACGGCAGGCATGCAGGGCCACCGTTCCTGCTCCTAAGATCACGACTCGGGCCGGCGGCACCCCCGTAACCCCCCCTAAAAGCATCCCCCGCCCCTCCCGCGCCAAAATCTCCGCCGCAATCTGCATCACACTATGCCCAGCTATCTCACTCATAATCCGCATAATGGGCAAGCTCCCATCTTTCGCCTGCAAAAACTCATAGCCAATCGCCGTGATATTCTTCTGAAGGAGCTTCTTAATGTAGTCAGGAGTAACCGATCCCAGATGTACGGCTGAAAAAACGACCTGTTTGGGACGGAGGAACTCTATTTCTTTTTCTGAGAGAGGGGTGATTTTGACCACGTAATCGGCGGCTTGAAAGAGGTCTTCGGGTTGATACACAATGGAGGCCCCGGCTTCCGTGTAGAGCCGATCGGGAAAAGCCGCCTGTTCCCCAGCCCGGTGCTCAATAAAAACCTGATGCCCCCGGGCTA
>JAVVHK010000078.1:0-7074 GCA_032249525.1 Bacteroidota bacterium
AGGCATAGTAAAGCTTCGGAAGGGGGTAAGGTCGCTGATGTCGCAGTCTTCCAGGGCGAGGATGGTGAGCTTTGGGCATTTCTGGGGGAGTTTTTGGAGGAGGCTTTCTAAGTCGAGGTCCTCTATATCTTCTAAGTAGAGCGCTTGGAGGCGGGGCATGGTAGGAAAGGGATTGGGGAGGGAATTTTGAAGCCGAAGGAAACGTATGGTATCGGGTTTAGCGAGGGCGGCGGAGGAGCTCCATGTCTCAATCTGGAAGTACCACTCTAAGGGGCTTTCGTAGAGCATGAGCCGAGTCGTAACTTCCTGCCCCCACAAATACACTACCCCGAAAATGCCTACCTTTGCTATCCCACGCATTATACAAAAGTACGGCACATGTTTGAGACAAAGCAGAAGATACGACGGTGGGAAGAGATACCCCGCTTACGTGCGTATTGGTCCTTTTTAGAGCAGCGGGTGGTTTTTACGAATGGGTGTTTTGATATTTTGCATTTGGGGCATGTGGAGTATTTGGAGGCGGCCTCTCAGCTGGGGGATGTGCTGGTGGTGGGGGTGAATTCGGATGCTTCTGTGCGTCGGCTCAAAGGGCCTTCTCGGCCGGTTTTGCCTCAGGAAGCCCGAGCTCGCCTTTTGGCTGCGCTGGAATTCGTAGAAGCGGTTTTTATCTTTGAGGAGGATACGCCCGAAAAGCTCATTGAGGCCCTTCGTCCCGATGTTCTTGTCAAAGGGGGCGACTATACAGAGGATCAGATTGTGGGGGCCTCCTTTGTGCGTGCCTACGGCGGAGAAGTCGTAATTCTGCCCTACGTAGAAGGGTATTCCACCACTGGTATCATTCAGAAGCTATGCGGTGGCTAAGTCAGGTTTATACCTGGCTTCGGGGAAGGTCGAATGGGACGGTTGTTTCTTCTCCGCCTCAGGCGCCTGAACGTTATCGGACTTATGAGGCTTGGATCATTGGGCTGTGGGTGGGATTTTTCTTTGGGCTTCCTATGCTGCTCTTTTTGTATGTCTGGTGGGACATGCCTTCTTTTCGGACTTTGGAGGATCCGACGCCTGAGCTGGCTTCCGTGGTGTATTCGGCGGATAATCAGATTTTGGGCACGTATTATCTGAATGCGGATCGGGTGCGTTTGCCAGCGCGGGAGATACCTCGTCTGGTCAAGCAGGCTCTTTTGGCGGTGGAGGATCGGCGCTTTTATGAGCATTCGGGGATTGATCCGATTGGGATTGTAGGGGCGGTTTTTTCTACGGCGAGGGGGCGGGTGCGGGGTGGAAGCACAATCACTCAGCAGCTCGCTCGTAACCTCTACGACGCCGTCGGCGTCAAACGTTCCCTCTGGCGCAAACTCAAAGAAATGATTGTGGCTCTCTACTTAGAGCGCCGTTACAGCAAGGAGGAAATTCTCGCTATGTATCTCAACACGGTTCCTTTTGGGGGCGTTACTTATGGCATCCAATCGGCTAGTCGGTATTATTTTGGTAAAGACGCTAAGGACTTGACTTTGCCGGAGGCGGCTCTTTTGGTGGGGCTATTGAAAGGCCCTTCCTATTATAGTCCCTATCGGTATCCGCAGCGGGCCCTGGCTCGGCGAAACTTAGTTTTAGACCTGATGGTGGAGGCGGGTTTTCTCTCTGCCAAAGAGGCCGCCGAGGCTAAAAAGGCTCCCTTAGGTGTGGGACCTGCCCCTTATACCGCTAGTCATAGCCAAGGGCTTGCTCCCTACTTTCGGGAGTATTTACGGGAATGGCTTTTGGAGTGGTGCCGCCGAAAAGGCTATGACCTCTACCGGGATGGCCTGCAGATCTATACGACGATTGACAGCCGCCTGCAAGCGCATGCCGAGGCCGCCGTCGCAGCCCACCTTAGCGAGTATCAAGAGGTATTTGATAAAGAGCTGCGCTCCCGCCCCTATCCCTGGGAAAAAGACTCTTCTATTGTGCTGCGGGCCATGTACCGCTCGGAACGTTACCAGGCCGGCAAACGAGCTGGCCTTTCCGAGGCCGAAATCCGCGCCCAATTCCATCAAAAACGCCCCATGCGCCTCTTTCAGTGGAAAGCTCCCGGCTATATAGACACCGTCCTCACCCCCTACGACTCGCTCAAATACTACCTACGTTTCTTAGAAGCCGGCTTAGTCACCATAGACCCCCACACCGGCGAAATCAAAGCTTGGGTAGGCGGCATCAACCATACCTACTTCAAATACGATCACGTAGCCAAAGGAAAACGACAGGTCGGCTCCACCTTCAAGCCTTTCGTTTATACAGCGGCCTTTGACAATGGCTACTCCCCCTGTTACGAAGAGCTCAATGTGCCTATTGAGATTCCGGTGCGGGTCGGCGGCCGGGATACCGTCTGGAGTCCACGCAATGCGGACCTGACCTTAGGCGAAAAAGTTACCCTCCAAAAAGCTCTGATGTTCTCCCTCAATGTCGTCACCGCCCGGCTCATCCGCAATATCGGTCCCGAAGTGGTTATTGAATATGCCCGTCGCATGGGTATCCAATCAGATTTAGAGCCCGTCTATGCCTTAGCCTTAGGAACCTGTGATTTGTCTGTGCTTGAGCTAACATCGGCTTATGGATGTTATCCTACCTTGGGCGTATGGCGAGAACCGATATTTGTCCGAGAGATACGCGATCGCCGCGGCAACCTCATTGAAAGTTTTTCAGGATCAAGTCGGCGAGCCCTCAGCGAAAAGACAGCTTATCTGATGGTAGAGATGCTCCGAGGCGTTACCATATACGGGACGGCGGGAGCCCTGCGGTGGCAATATGGGCTGGCCAGCTTAGATATTGGCGGGAAGACAGGTACCACCCAGAATCGGGCTGACGGTTGGTTCGTGGGCTTTACGCCAGAGTATGTAACAGGCGTCTGGGTAGGAACCGCCGATAGGTCGGTGCATTTTCACTCCTTCTGGAATGGGCAGGGAGCCCGCATGGCCATGCCCATCTGGGCCCTTTATATGAAGGCCGCTTACAACGACCCTAAGTTAGCCCTTCCACGTCGGCGTATTCTGCCGCCCCCCGGGGTGCCAGCTACTATCACTTGTGCCGATTCCACCTCCTCACCGGCCGAAACCAGTGGCTCAGAAACCATCCAAGACTACCTTCGCTGAAGCCTGGCACTTCTACTGGTGGCTCTGGAAGCTGGAACAGCGCCGCCGCCAAACCCTTCCGGGCACCCTCCTCTTCATAGCTCTCATCGGCCTCCTCGTAGGCCTTCTCAAAAAACGAAACCTTCTACCCAGCACCGCCTTGCCGGTTATCTTCTGGATAAGCTACCTCTTTACCCTTTTCCAGGCCATTCCCAAAAGTCTTTTAGATATCTCTCCAGAGTCCTGGCGTTGGCTTCAAGTTTTAGTTCCGCCTTTGGGGGCTGCGGGAGGGCTGATCGGATACGCCTTTTCGTGGGGCGTAGGTTTGTGGGGTATATGGTGGGGGGTAGGCGTCGTGCTTTGGGGGTATAGGCCCGAGCCCCTAAGCGTGATAACAGCAGGTAGCCTGGGCCTCGTGGTGGGTCTAACTGCTTTTTTAGCGGCTCTTGCCCGATTATCGTATGCCACCGCCCACGTTCTGGCTTTGCCGTTAGTGCTCATGCCGCTTCTTCTGATTCTTTTTCGGGGGGACGCCCTCATAGAAAACCTCCTGTACCTTGGCGCGGCCCTCACTTTGAGCGGCGTCCTTTTGCCTTTCCTCTGGGAAGGCTAACCTGTTTGTCTCTGCTACCATACCCTGTCTGCATACGCATACGCTCACCCCGCCATACCTCCAAGTACCTCTTCATAATCCGCTCTTAGACAAAGGATTTGACAGAAACGGCATGTTCTTTGTATGGATTACAGCATGGCTTCGCACTTGCTAATGGACTTTGAGGAGCTGTATGTGAGTCTGGGGAAGGTGTATGCATCTATTCAGCGGGCGGCCTACAAAGTAGCGCAGGATAGCCAGCTTTCTGTTAGGCATTTGCAGGTACTTTTAGTGCTCAATCGTATCGGGGCGAAACGAGAGTGGATCCCTCTCAAGGAGCTTTATCCGCATTTTCGGCTTACCCAGCCAGCCATTGGGCGGTTGGTTCGGTATTTAGCGTATTGGGACTACATTCAAGTCAAACGCGATGAAGAGGACCGGCGCCGACTGCTTATTCGGCTATTGCCAGCTGGCAAAGCTATAGTTCAGCGCTTTCGGCATGCCAGCGCCGAATCTTTAGACCCCCATAGCCTCCATCTCCTTGAGCAAAGCCTCCGAAAGCTTTCTAAGCTTAAGTTTGCCCCCACTCGTGAGTTACCTGCGGAGTAAACGTTTCTGGGGGCTTCTGGCGATTTTAGGCATAGGGACGGCGGCTTTTTATTTCCTTTTTTTCAGTGTACTTTTGCCGATTATCACGCGGCAAGGGGAGGAAGTGATTTTAGCGGACCTTACAGGAAAGCCGTATGCTCGGGTTCGAGCCCTCTTAGAGGAACGGGGTTTTGTGACGGAGGTGATAGACTCGGTGTACAAGCCGGATATGCCTCCCCTCTCTGTGGTAGCGCAGGACCCCCTCCCGGGTACTCGCATCAAGAAAGGGCGCAAGATTTATCTGACGGTGAGCAGTCATATGCCGCCGCTGGTGCCATTTCCGAGGGTAGAGGGGCTTCCGTATGATCAAGCGTATCGTCTGCTGACGGAGAGCTATGGTTTTTCGGTGGGGGAGGTGGTTGTGGTGTCGGGGGAGGTTTCAGATGTCGTTCGGGAGGCGCGTTATCAGGGGAGGAGGCTTGTAGCTGGGACGTTAGTACCCAAGTATAGTCGCATAGATTTGGTGGTGGTTCGGAGCGAAGGTTTAGGGAAGGTGCCGCTGGTGAAAGTCGTAGGCCTTCCGCTGGCGGAGGCGATGGCTCGCCTGGCAGAGGCGGGGTTGAGTGTGGGACAGATTCGGTACAAGCCGAATCCTAACTATCCGCAAGGAGTCGTTTTTCAGCAGTATCCCCAGAAGGTTCCTGGGGATTCGCTGGCGCGGGGTTATCCTGTGGACCTTTTTGTGAGTGGGGAGCCTCCTAAGCCCATAGCCGAATGAGCATGGGGGCCTGGATTCTTTTGCAGGTATGGCTTGGAGGCTCTTGGGGTGTCGGAGGACCAGCTTGGCAGAGCTACGGCACCCAACTGCGGAAATCCAGTGGCCTGAATGCCCCCCGCGCTCTGGTGCAGGTGCTCAATGGCGCCGATAGCAAAGATTTCCCCTACCAAACCGATAATCCCCGAGCCGCAGGCTGGGGCGATAGCCTGGTAAGCCCCTGCCTAAACACCGAGAATGCCCCTAAACTCTATGTGCACTTCGCCTATCAACGAGGGGGGCTAATGGACCCACCCGAAAGTAACGATACCCTACGCCTATGGGGGCTTCGGGCCGATGGCACCTGGCAAGTCCTGTGGGATACCATTGGAACAGGCCAAGCGGATAGCACTTTCATAGAGCATACTTTACAGCTGGAGGATTCTGTGTGGCGGCATAGATGCTTTCGCCTGCGATGGGCCGTATATGGCTCTACTTATGGCGCTTATGATAACTGGCTATTAGCTTACACAGCCGTAACAGCCGATAGCCTCCTAAGCGGAACATATTGGCGATTTATCCCGCGCACCTACTGGGGACGGTATGGGATTGTGCCCAATTACATAGCCGAGCGCATACGGGATTCCTTAGTTACGACGGTTATGGGTGCACCCGGGGAGGTGGGAGTCTTTACCTACCAGCAGCCTAATGGGACTTTTCTCAAAACTGTGAGCCTCAGCGGGGGCATAGACACGGTGCGATGGCCACCCCTTTTAGGGCCCTTTGCGGATACGCTATCCCAAATGGAGCTTAGGTATGAATGCCTTCCTACGAATGAGCTTTGGGTGGATACCACTGCCGTAGGGCCCTGGATAGGATGTGACGATGGAGAAATGGAGCAGGGTTATGGCCTCTCGGTAGCTAATCGGGCGTTTATGCAGGTGTTTCAATTAGATACTTTGGTGGCTTTAGACCGAGTGGCCATTCGGTTTTTTCCTGTGCCGACGCAGGTGGGGAAGCCCTTTCAGCTGGGGATATGGCTCTTAGAGGAGGGGCATGACCCCGTGTATTTACGTTTTCATCGGGTGAGTCTGGATACAGCGGGCGGAGGCTTTGTGGAATATCCCTTAGATACGGTATTATGGGTGCGGGGGAAGGTAGGGGTGGGGTTTATTCAGGCTGATAATCAGCCTTTAGGCGTAGGATGGGATGGGAGTTATAGAGAAGAGCCTATAGTGTATCGGGACTCTGCAGGTTTTTGGGTGCCTTCTCGGAAGAAGGGGTGTCTCATGGTGCGGCTAGGGCTGGTACCCCGGAGTCTTTTGGGATTGAGCGGGGTAGGGGAGCCCCGACGAGGATGGTGGCTAAAGCCTGTGCCCGCTCGAGCCGGAATGCCTGTGCAGCTTTGCGGTCAGTGGGCAGGAGAAATTACCCTATGGAGTACTGAGGGGAAAATGCTCAGAAGAATAGCGCAAGAAACATTTGAAGCGCCTACCACCCCCGGGGTGTATCTCGTGCAAGATGCTTGGGGGCGTACCTATAAGCTCTTAGTCTTGCCCTGAAGTGCAGAAAATAACGTACCTTTGCCTTGCCTTTTTGTTAGTAGGGTTAGCGACTCCGTAGCTCAGTTGGTAGAGCACTTGCCTTTTAAGCAAGGGGTCCTGGGTTCGAATCCCAGCGGAGTCACCAATTCAGAGCTTTTTCATACCTTTGCATACCCTGCCCAGATGGCGGAATTGGTAGACGCGCTACTTTGAGGGGGTAGTGGCCGCAAGGCCGTGGGAGTTCGAGTCTCCCTCTGGGCACCAAAGCAGGGGGGTCTACTTCGCTTAAAACCCCTCTATCTACGGAAACCTAAACACAGTGGGCCAGCCTCCTCATCGTGTCTGGGTTGGCTGGCAGGCGCCTCTATCGTCGCAGAATCCGCAGTTCTCCCGCCTATAAGCCAAGCCTCAGAAGGCTTGTAATACCATTTTGAGGCCGAGGCTTTCTTGATGTGGAGAGGGGATGGGCGCGCCCGCCCTGCGGGCGGGCGC
>JAVVHK010000079.1:0-6982 GCA_032249525.1 Bacteroidota bacterium
CGCGCGGGGGGGGGCCCCCCCCCCCCGCCGGGCCAGGGGCCCGCCCCCCCCGGGGGGGGCCGGCGGCCACATAAAACTTCCCTCCGTCTTCAGAAACGCTTTGCCTTTTTGAGGCCAAAGGCTTTCTTAATGCGAAGAGGGGGATGGCCGCGCCCGCCCTGCGGGCAGGCGCGGCCAATCATTACGCCTTTTCCTTAGGGGTCAGCTTCTCCCGAGTTTGGCTCATGCTTATAAGCTACGAGCGAAGAGTCTCTGGCTTGCAGTTAGGGCGAAAATCCCTTTGCCTGCCGCTGTTTCTCTATTTCTACCAGTGCTTTTCGGAGGCTTCCTGTGGTGCGCAGGAGGTTTTCTGCTTCTGTCTCGGAGAGTCTTCCCTCTTCACACAAGTAGCGAATGGCCCGCTGCCAGAGTTTTTGATTGACCAGCTGTAGGTCTATCATGCGGGTGCCGCGCACGCGTCCGAGCCGAATGTACATGGCTGTGGAAATCATGTTGAGCACGAGTTTGGTGGCGGTGCCGGCTTTGAGGCGGGTGCTGCCGGTGATGAATTCGGGTCCTGTAACGACGAGGATGGGGTGGTCTACGATTTGGAGGAGAGGGGCGTCGGGGTTAGCGGAAAAGGCACCTGTAAGGGCGCCCTGGCTTTTAGCGTAGGTGATGGCGCCGAGAGCGTAGGGGGTTCGGCCGCTGGCGCTGATAGCGAAGACTGTATCCTCTGCTCGGAGCTGGTGGGCTTTGAGTTCCATCTGGGCGGCTTCGGCGTTATCTTCGGCGGCTTCTACGGGGCCGGAGAGGGCGGAGGGGCCTCCCGCAATCAGCGCTATCACCTCATCC
This sequence comes from Bacteroidota bacterium, assembly GCA_032249525.1. Taxonomy (GTDB): domain Bacteria; phylum Bacteroidota; class Bacteroidia; order SpSt-205; family SpSt-205; genus JAPYWM01. The sequence continues at coordinate 835 of JAVVHK010000079.1, forward strand.
GGGCTGGCCCCAAAGGTAGGCTGACATTCGGCTGCATCCAAAACACCCAAACGCCCACTGGTCCCACTCCCCACATAAAAAAGCCTGCCCCCCCGCTTTCGGCGTTCTACTAAAGCCTCCACAAAAGCCGCAATAGCGGGAATGCTCTCCCGTACGGCTAAGGCGACTTTTTGGTCTTCGTCGTTCATAGCGTAGAGGAGAGCCTCTGTCTCCCAGGATTCCAGGTTTTGGTAAGGGGGGTCTGTTTCGGTGAGCCAGGTCATGTGGAGAGGGTTTCGTAGGTGCGGCGGGTGGCCCGAGCCTCATAAAAGAGAAGAAAGGCCCGATTGACCTGCGCATAACCACCCGGCGTAGGATATTGCCCCGTAAAGTACCACATCCCGGTATGCCGAGTGAAGAGCCGGGGAAGGTTTTCCACAGGCTGAAAGATGATCTCCAGCGGGATGTCAAAACCTGGGGGTGTGACCATTTCGGCGATCTTAGCGGCGATCTGGGTTTCTGTGAAAGGGGCATAGAGGGCCCGCACGAAGTTGGTTTGATAAAACTCTTCGGTGTTTTGGGCCTTTTTGCAGAGCTGATAGGTGTGTTCTAAGAGCTCTGTTTGGTGGGTTTCGCGCAGGAGAGCGATGACGGCTTGAAAGGCTATCAGCTCCTCCAGGGAGGACATGTCAATCCCGTAGAAGTCGGGATAACGGATTTGGGGGGCGGAGGATAAGAAGAGAATGCGGGCGGGGCGCAGCCGGGCCAAAGTCGGCAAAAGGGTTTGGCGCAGGGTCGTGCCCCGAACGATAGAGTCGTCTATGCAGACCAGGGTATCTTGGGGTTTGACAATGCCTAAAACGACATCGTAAGCGGAGGTGGAGAGGTCTTTTCGTAGGGTGGGGGAAGCAATGAAGGTGCGGCCTTCGGCATCTTTCCAGATGAGCTTTTCGGCGCGCAGGGGCAAAGGATGCCCATTCTGAGCGTAGAGGCGGGTCATTTCTTGAATAAGGCCCAGAAAAGCCGTCTCAGAAGTATTAGGCACATAGGTGTAAACCACTTGGGAGGGATGGTCGGAGATGCGTTTATAGACTTCGTTGGCGAGGAGGCGGCCTAAGTGTTGGCGCTCTTGGTAGATGTTGGGGGAGTTTCCGCGTGAGAAGTAGATGCGCTCAAAGGTGCATCGGGCTGGCGGGGGGAGGTGCTCAGTAATAGGTCGGATTTCCCATTCACCCGCCGGGTTAGCGATGAGGGCATGCCCGGGAGGCAGCTCTTGAACCTGCGAAAGCTCCGTGCCAAAGACATTATGTAGGGCGGCCGCCTCCGAAGCTACAGCTATCACGCGCTCATCCGCATAATAATACGCTGGCCGAATTCCAGCTGGATCCCTTAAGACAAAGCCCCATCCCATCCCCACAAACCCCCCAATCACATATCCCCCATCCCATCGGCGCGCCGACCGAGCCAACCAATCCCCCACGGGAAAGCGATCCCGAATATACGCTGTAGCTTCCCGCTTGGAAAGCCCCCGCTCTTTCGCTTCCTGATAAAGCTCCTCTACATATTTGTCCAGGAAATGACCCATTCGTTCCAAGATAATGTAGGTATCGCTGCTGTAAAGGGGATGTTGTCCCAGTTCTAAGAGGCGCTCAAAGAGGGCAGGGGTATTGGTGAGGTTGAAGTTGCCTGCAATGGTGAGGGATTTAGCGGGCCAGCTACTGAGGCGCATTACGGGATGCGTCTCTTCTAAGGTATAGCCGCCAAAGGTGCCATAACGCAAGTGCGCCAAGTATCCCACTCCCACAAAAGGAAATGCCTCTGGAGCTTGATGGGTCTTTTGCCAGGCTTCCCACTCCTCCCAGATTTCCTGTACGAGAAACCGCCAGGAGGGTAACGGAGTGATGCGGCGCCGCAAATGAAAATACGGCTGCCCAGGAGGAACCTCTCCTTTGTAGCAGAGGATGCCGGCCCCATCTTGGCCCCGGTTACGCATTTTGCTCAGGAGGAGGGTTGCCTTTTGGAGACCCCACACTGGGCTCTCATAGGCCGAGAGCGGCCACCTAAGCCTGAGCCACACCAGCCCGCACATTTCCAGCGAAGGTACGAATCTTTCCCAGCAGCTCCTGCCCAATAGACCGAATATCAAAAAATCGCTCAGCTACCAGCCGAGCTCGGGCCTGCCCCTCCCACCAAGCCCTTCGATGATAGTAGTACTCCAGAACCTTCTGCGCAAAAAGGGAAGCCTCGCCCACCGAAAAGCCACACTGATACTGCTCTAAAACCTCCGCTTGCCATCCCCCGTAGTTGATCCCCACCACCAGGCCACTACTGAGATAATGGTAAAATTTGGAGGCGGCATTCGTGGATAGATTTTGACCGGGCAGGGCTGTGGATACCCCAATATGACATTGACTGAGCCAGTACGGCAGCTCGTGGGGTTCTACAGGGGGAAATAGATAAACATTGGGGTAGGTTTTCACCACCTTTTCTAAACGCCTTCGCTCGGACCCATCTCCCAGAAGCCAGAGTTCAATTCCCCGCCAAGGAAGGAGCCACTGCGCCACTTCCAGGAGAAAATCTATGTAGTTTACGTGCCCGAAGGTGCCTGCATACACTAAGCGAAAGGGCAAGTAGGGTGGGGGCCCTACCCGCCGAAAGATAACGGGGTTCGTCCCATTATGCGAGACAAACAGGGGGGTCTTTTTTACTAAGGGGGCGATAGCGGAGTGAATCCCGGGCGAGTAGGCGGCTATGAAGTCGGCTTTCTGGTAGCCCCAAGCAAAGGCCCTGCGCAAAATCCTTTGCGAAAATCCCTTGACAAGGCCTAAATCTTCTAAGACATGGGGCCAGGCATCGGTAACTTCCAAAGCAAAGGGTTGTCCTATGAGTTTTCGCCAGAGGGCGGCGCCCCAGAGCGTTGTAGGCGGAGGGGTCACCCCTAAAACATATAAGTTGTGCTTGCGTAGGCGGTACAAGATATACAGGCTAAAGATCGTAAATCTCACAAAACTCCATAGCCTCTGCCATAATCGCTGCCGCTGATGGTAAGGGGTGGGAAACCAGATAATAGGCACTCCCTCTGTTGTCCGAAAGACCTTTCGTTGGCGCAGCCGTTTTCTAAGAGCTTCGGGAAAGTACGATCCGCTGGTGAGCACCCATACCTGGAGTCCTTGTTTTCGCCATTCCCTGACTAAGCTTAGTCCTCGTATTTCGCCCCATCCACCGGGCGGAGTGAAAAAATAACGCCAATAAAGAATCTTCATGGGGCGGCCTTGGCCCGCGAATACCGCCACCCCGCAAAGTAACCTTGTAAATGAATTATCCCGATTGCAGCGCCTATTACGCTAATCCCTATCAGACTCACCACCAGCTGAACCAGGCTGGATTCGTATCGCCATAAGTAAGCCTCCATGGCTGTCAAACCCATCTGGGTCAGCATAAGTAAGAGAGCGACTCCTTTGGGCGAAAGCCCCTTCTGAGCGAGTAGATGCGTAAGATGGTCTGTCCCTCCCACAAATGGACTTTGGCTACGCAAGAGCCGACTAATGATCACCCAGAAAGTATCCCCCGCAAGTAAACTATACATGGCTACTAAGGCCACCAACCCCGTCCAAAAAGGCACGGGATACTTTTCCACGATTGACAAGCCCAAATAGCCCAGTATGAATCCTAAAAGCTGACTTCCATTATCGCCCATGTAGAAGGCAGAGGGATGCCAGTTTCGTAGAAGAAATGCCGCTACAGCTGCGGCCAATCCTGCATAGACCAGAGCCTCCTGCCCGCCTAAGAGCCAGCTCCCCCCTATCAGAAGCGGCAGCGCTATACTCCCCGCTGCCCCATCCATGTTGTCCATCAGGTTGAAGGCATTCATCACCGCCACATACCAGAAAATCGTCAGCCCACCCGTCAGTAGGGGATGCCCCGCATCCAGCTGCGGTCCACCCAAAACCATCGTGACCATAGCAGCCGCTAACTGCCCAAAGAACTTGACTTGAGGTAGCATCACATACGCATCATCCGCTAAACCTGTAAAAAACGCAATCACAGCCCCCGCTAACAAAGCCGGCGGCAAAGTCGCTTCCCCTCCATGGAGCGCCCCTACCCCTAAAAGCGCCACAAAAAAACTAATCCCCCCAATAATCGGCTTACGCTTACTCTCCCAGCGCCGCTGGTGGGGAATACCCTGACTGAGCGCCCCTAACCGAAAAGCAAACCGAAGAAATAACTCGTTCCAGGCCCAGCAGAAAGCAAATACCACCCCAACCGTCCCAATAAGGCTCATTGCTCATTCTCTGCACATCCAAAGGTACAAGTTCTTTTTCTTTCCCCTACCTTTGCAAAGTGCTCAAAGAAACTCCCCTGCATTCCCTTCATACGGAGGCCGGTGCGTCTTTTATGCCCTTTGGGGGATGGCGCATGCCCTTACGGTATCACAGCGAAATCGCCGAACACGAAGCCGTTCGCACCCAGGTAGGGCTTTTTGACCTTTCCCACATGGGGGAATTCCTTGTGCGGGGAGCCGAAGCCGGCCCCTTCCTCCAAAAGATGCTCACGAATGACCTTTCCCGCCTCTCCCCCGGCCGTGCCCAATATACTTTCCTCCTCAATCCCGAAGGCGGCGTCATAGATGACCTCATCGTTTACCTCTTAGAGCCTGACCTCTATCTCCTCGTAGTGAATGCCGCCAATACGGATAAAGACTGGCAATGGCTTTCTGAGCACGCTACCCCTGCCGTAAAGCTGCAAAATATCTCTGAAGATACCGTCCTTCTAGCGCTCTCTGGGCCGCAAAGTACGGCGGTTCTCTCCCGGCTCACCAGCGCCCCTATAGACGCGCTCCCTTACTATGCCTGCCTCAAAGCGACCGTAGCAGGCATTCCGGATGTGCTTGTGGCTACGACGGGCTACACGGGTGAATGGACCTATGAGCTTTTTGTTCGGGCGGAAAGGGGTGCAGAGCTTTGGCAGGCCCTCTTGGAAGCGGGCGCATCTGAAGGCATCCGTCCCGCAGGTCTGGCCGCCCGAAATACCCTGCGCTTAGAGATGGGATACCTGCTCTGCGGGACCGACATGGATGAATCCACCACTCCATTAGAGGCTAATGCCGCCTGGGCCGTCAAACTCCAAAAAGGCGACTTCATAGGCCGGGAGGCCCTCCTACGCCAGAAAGAAACCGGCCTTACCCGTCGCCTCACAGGCCTTTTAGCCGAAGAGTCTCGGGCCATCCCGCGCAACGGCCTCCCCCTCACCGACGCCCATGGAAACCCCCTTGGTCGCATCACCTCCGGCTCCTTCAGCCCCACCCTCAAAAAAGGCATCGCCCTCGGCTACCTCCCACCAAACCTCCCCGAAGGCCATACAGTCTACATGGAAGCGCGCGGCCAGCGCTACGCCCTCCGCCTTACTAAACCGCCCTTCGTCAAGGACACCTCCCTCTCCCGCCGCCTTGCCCCAAAACCTAACCCATGAAAGACCGCCCCGCCCTCCGCGTCTGCCTTACTACCGCCCTCATCCCCACCTTTGAAGTGCGAGACTCCATCGCCGTCGTAATAGACATCCTGCGAGCTACGACCAGCTTTTGCGTAGCAATAGATCGGGGGGCCTCTGAAATTGTACCTGTTCGGTCGCTGCGCGAGTGCCGCCGCTATGCTCGTTTAGGCTATCTCACGGCCGCCGAACGCGGCGCCCAAAAAGTCCCAGGCTTCCACTTCGGAAATTCGCCATCCGAGTTTCTCCATGCCGACCTACAGGGAAAAAAGATTGCCTTCACCACCACGAATGGTACCCGAGCCCTCTGGGCCGTCCGCCATGCCAAAGCCGTTGTAGCTGGCGCCTTCGTCAATATGAGTGTCCTGCTCCAATACCTTCGTCAGCAGGCCCAGCCTGTCCTCCTCGTGTGCGCCGGCTGGAAAGACCATGTCAACCTGGAAGATACCCTCTTTGCGGGAGCTGTCGCTACCTACTTAGAAGGGGAATTCCGCATTGCCGACGATGCCACCCTTATTGCCATGAGCCTCTATCAGCAGGCCGAGCGCAGAAAAAAATACTACATCCAGCACTCCGCCCACTTTGAGCGGCTCATCCAGCTCGGCATGCAGGAAGATGTCAAATACGCCTTGCGTCAAGACCTGCATCCGGTTTTGCCCCTTTATCGGGACGGCGCCCTTAT
>JAVVHK010000080.1:0-6939 GCA_032249525.1 Bacteroidota bacterium
CGGGCGCCCCCCCCCCCCCGCGGCCCCCCCCCCCCCGCTGCGAGGGCGCGCCCATCCCCTCTTCAGATTAAGAAAGCCTTGACCTCAAAATGGTATTACCTTCCAGGGGGCCAAGGTTAGCATGGGAAGGCCTTACCTGCGGCCCCTAATCGGCTTTAGCAAGGGCCTATCCCAAGAAAACCCTATTCGCCCACCCACAACGACCGCCAATAAAGATAACCTCCTCCTTTCCGCACCAGACATACCACCGCCCCTCTACGAGCCGCTGAGAGGGAGGCAGGGGTTAGCTCCCGACCTAAATAATCCCAACAGGCAATGAGCTCTTCATCCTCCTTCATGGAGGCCATGTCCAGACTATTAGGGGAGAGCTGGTGAATAGCCACTATGCCATCCAAGTCTGCGGAGAGACGGTCAGGCGGCTGAAAGCGCGTAGCATCCTCAACCCGCACATAACGCGCCCAAGCCAAACCAACCTCTGAAAGATCAAACGCGTCTCCACCCGCCTGGACGGGATCCTGCCAGTTGATATTTTCACCCGAGCATCCGCTACACCCCGTAGGCGTACGCCCGGCTAAGCCTTGCCCCGTAACCGAATCGTAGGGAAAAGTCAGCCATGTCTGTCCATCTTGAGAGACGCTGACGATCATCCATTCATCAAAGACTTGGCCGTTTCCGTAGCGAAAGGCATTTTCAAACACGATGAAGTCGGCTCCTGGCCCATCGGCGATGGGAGGGTCAAAAGTAAGTTCTATATATCCGCCTTTTCCTAAGGACACTACTTGGCAGGGGTCTGCGCAGGGCGCAGTGGGTGTAGCGGTGGTGCAGATTACGCCCAGCACGTTGTAGGGGAAATACTGGGGGTCCTGCCCGAAGGTCTGTGAGGTACCAAAAGCATATGCTCGTACTGCTATAGGCCAGATAGAAGGGGGAGTCGGCGCCAAGCACCGCGCTCCACAAGCACAGCCCTGCGCCCAGAGAAAGGCTACGCCGAAACCAATTGCAAATGCCGCTCGCCCCATAACAGCCGCTCAAAATACGGCGTTCGGAAAATCCCCTGGGGATCATACCGCTCACACAGCGCCAGAAACTTCGGCAGCTCAGGATATACTCCCGCAATGTAAGCCGATGAGGCCGTGTGCAGCTTCCCCCAGTGGGGGCGGCCTCCATACGCCTGAAATATCTCCTCTATCCCCCGGAAATAGGCCTCGTACGGCATGCGGTAATAAGCATGAACAGCAATAAACACCCGATCCCCTCCATACGCTGGACTTAGGGGAATGTCGTCTCCCTTTACATACCGGTACTCAAGTGGGAAGCTCACGGCAGGCTGGTGCTTACGAATCCAACGGTCTATCTCTTTTAGGACTTCGGGCCCCGCCTCTACAGGTACGCCATATTCCATTTCTCGGAAGCGCACCCACCGCGCCGTGGCAAAAACCTTGTAGGAGCGGTCTATCCGCACTTCCTCTCCCATATTCCGCCCGGCAAACCGGCACAACGTCGCTGACAAGCTGGGATAATATTGAGCTACCTTATTCAGCACCCAAAAGGCGCCATTCTCCCACAGCCCATCCATCACCCACCGCTTCAAAAAAAACGTCTGACCCGGTACCTCACTCCTCTGCGTGAGCTTAAGCCCCACCCGGTCGCTATATGGAAACCAGAAAAACTCCACATGCCGATAAGCCTCTAAGTAAGAGGCAAAGTTTTCCAGCGCCTCCGCGAGAGGAATGACCCGCTTCTCAAGGCGCAAATAATACGCTTTTTCTACTTTGAGGGTTACCTGCGTAATGATACCCAAAAGGCCGAGAGATACTTGTAAGGCTCTAAATAGCTCGGGGGTGGTATCGGCATAAATGTCGTGTATTTGGCCTTGACCATCTATGAAGCGGTAATGGACGGCTTGGGTGGCGAGGATGCCGAAGTTTTTGCCTGTCCCGTGGGTTCCCGTGGAAAATGCGCCGGCTATGGACTGCCGGTCTATATCTCCTTGGTTGGAGAGGGCATAGCCTTCTTTCCAGAGGGCGCGGGTGGCTTGATGGAGGCGGGTGCCTGCCCAGAGGGTTACCTCATGGCGGTGGGGCTGGAGAGAAAGAAGACCCTGAAGCTTGTCCAAACTCACTAAATAGCCGGAGGTTTCTATGAGGGGCGTCCAGGAATGCCCTGCCCCCATCACGCGAACCCGCTCTTTTGCCTCTGCAGCTCGGGTTACGAGAGCGACGATTTCAGTTTCTCGGCGAGGCCTGAGCCATGCCTTCGGGGAAAAGGCGAGGGTCCTGCCCCAGTTTCTCACCTGGCTCATGCTTCAAAAGTAAGTGAAATTCCCAACTGCCCCAGCACCTCCCAGTACCTTGGAAAAGATTTTGCTACCACCTCGGCTCCGTGGATGTAAAGGGGGGCCTTCCATCGGCTGGCTAAAAGGCTCAAAGCCATCGCCACCCGATGATCCCCATGCGTATATAAATGAAGCGGCGCCTTCCCAAGGCGCCCCGGATACACCCGACACACCTCCTCTGTCCATTCCAGACGAGCGCCCATTTTGTCCAGTTCTGCCTGCATGGCTGAAAGACGATGGGACTCCTTGTACGGTAAGGTGCGAATCCCCCTGAAACTCCAGCTATCCTCCGCTAATGCCGCTAAGACCGCCAAAGTCGGAAAAGCATCAGGCACCGAAGCGATATCCCCCGCCCAGAGAGGGGGTATTTCACCTGAGGAAATAACTCGCACCCCACGAGAGGTCTCTGTTATTTCCAGCGGCCATGAGCCCCCCGCCCAAAAAGCCCGCTCCGGCTGATGACTCTCCAAAGAAACAGGTAGCTCCAACCGAGCCCCTGCCCCCATCGCCCAACCCCAAAAATACCCCGCCGCACTCCAATCCGCCTCTCCAATATACAGATTGAAGTGAGGGCTGCCCGTATTCGCCCGACTCAATATCCAATGTCCCGGAGCCACCTTTTCCCATACATATCCCGCTTTTCGCAAAATCGTTAGCGTAAGACTCTCCACATAGCTCAAAGTGGCGGGCTCCCCCGAAGTCTCTATGACTTCACTCCCCTCTGAAAGCCGCGGCGCCATCAGAAAAATGGCCGATAAGAACTGCCCACTGAGACGGCTATCTATGCGAAAGACCCGAGGCCTCCAATCTGGATTGCCTGTGATTTGAAGGTGCTCCCCTATGCCTTCTATTTGGGCGCCGGCTTCTACGAGAGCCTGTACGAGAGGAGCCAGGGGGCGCTTTGAGAGACGGCCTCCTAGGTGTAGGTGCGTTTTCCCGGGAAGCCCCGCCAGCCACGGCAAAATAAACCGCAAAGTCGTCCCACCCTCTCCCACCTCCAAATGCGCAGGCAAAAACGGCCGCTCGGGCTCAAAATGCCAGCTATTCCCCACCTGCCTTACCCCGTAACCGCAGCTTCTGACGATGCCGAGGAGCTTCTGGGTGTCGTCGGCTTCGGAGAGACCTTCTATGGTGAAGGGGGCTCCCGAGTGAAGGCCCATGAGAATGTGCCGAGCCGAAATGCTTTTGCTATAGGGCAGGGGCACCCAACCTTCTATCGGGCCTTGGACAGGATCAAGTCGTACTACCATACTGCCCTTGATACCAGCGCACCGCTTCCTTAAGCGCTTTTATCCCCACCTCTTCTGCGGGAAGAGCCTCCCCGATCCCCCGCAGAAGGGGCATGAAAAGCCGCCCCGTGCGAACTTTTTTATCTTGGAATAAGAGCTTTTCCCAGTCCTTCCAAGTGAAAGGTGGAAGAGGCCGGAGGTATTGTCGCTTGTTTAGCCAGCTTACCACCTCCTCTAAGTCTGCCTCTGAGAGATGACCCAAGCGATAACTCAGATAGACCTCTTGGGCAAGTCCTATGGCCACCGCTTCCCCGTGTAAAAGGGGTCTTTCCGTCTCTTGGGAAAGGCTCTCCCACACATGCCCCAACGTATGCCCGAGATTGAGCACAAACCGAAGGCGCTTCTCTTCAAAGGGGTCAGTCCGTACGATTTGGACTTTTACTCCGGCGGCTTCTTTTAGGAGGGCCAAGGCGGGGGGCTTCTCTACGGAGACCTGCTGAATGCCTTCCCATAAACCTCCCCCTGCAATCAAGGCATGCTTGAAGACTTCTATCCAGCCGCTTCGTAACTCAACTTGCGGCAAGCTCTCTAAAAAGTTCGGCCATCCCCATATGGCTCGGGGCTGGGCATACACACCTATGAGATTTTTGCCCTGTCGGAAGTTGAGCCCGGTTTTCCCGCCGATAGCGGCATCCACCTGACTGATAAGGGTCGTAGGCACACTTACGAAGGGTATACCCCGCTTCCAGGTGGCCGCACAAAATCCCCCCACATCTAAGAGGGAGCCGCCTCCTATCAGCCCCACCGCTTGCCCCCGGTCCAACTGGTACTGATATAGCTTCTTCCATATCCAGCGGGCTTTGGGGAGAGTCTTCAGAGCTTCCCCCCCTTCCACAGTCAAGACGGGAGCATCATCCCTTAGCGCATCAATGAGGGACTTCCACACCTGATATACTTTCCCGTCACAAAACCATAAGCGGACACGGGGATGAAAAGCCCGCGCGGCTTCTACGAGGTCCTCCGCAGAGGCTAAAAAAGTAGGCTCAGTGACTATGCTGTTCCTTGTATCGGCGGATAGCTTCGGTGAGGCGGGGCACTACTTCAAAAGCATCCCCCACAATCCCATAATCAGCCACCTTGAAGAAAGGGGCCTCCGGATCGTTATTGATCACGAGGATGTTTTTAGAGCTGGCTACGCCGGCTAAATGCTGGATAGCTCCGGAGATGCCGATAGCGATGTAGAGGTTGGGGGAGATCTGGATGCCGGTTTGGCCGACGTGTTCGTGGTGGGGGCGCCATCCCACATCAGCCACGGGCTTTGAGCAAGCTGTGGCGGCACCGAGTACTTTGGCGAGCTCCTCCACCATGCCCCAGTTTTCCGGCCCTTTGAGCCCTCTTCCCCCTGAAACTACTATTTCGGCTTCCGTTAGCGGCACGCGGTCCGTGGCCACCTTTTCCACTTTTACGGGGCGAGCCCGTAAATCATCAGCGAGGGGGGCGATGGTTTTCGTTTCTACCTGGAGAGGACGACTCGCCTTAGCGGGGACAAAAGAGTTGAGCCGAAGGGTAGCCACAATCGGCTTATGCTCGGTATAAATCCACTCTATGGCCTTATTGGAGTAGGCGATGCGCCGAGCTTTATACCCAGCGCCTTCTTCTTCTGGAATGGCGTTAATGCCCGATAGGAAGGCTGCATCTGCCCATATACTGAGCATGGGGCCTACGGCCCGTCCATTGTAGGTTTGGGGCAGGAAAAAGAACGGCAGCCCCACCTCCCTCAGGTACTGACTAAGGACTCTCGCATACGCATTGGGGATAAACTCCTTTAGGTCGGCGTGCGTGATAAGAACGACTTTGTCGGCCCCGTACTCGGCTAAGGGCTGAAGGGTAGCTTCTGGGAGAGGCTCGTTAGTTACTACCACCGCCCAAACCGCCAAACCTTCTTTATCAGCTAAAGTGCGTCCGGCCGTCAGTGCCTCCAAAACTGGCTTCTTAAAACGGCCTTCACTGATTTCTGCCCAGATACCTATCGCACTCATATGTCTATATAAGTCCTTTGTTTGCAAGTTCTTTCACGAGTTCGTCGAGGTTGTTGGGGTCTATTTTCTTGAACGGGCCTTTGGGGGGAGGGGGTTCATGGCGGAGAGTACGCACTCGGGGCGAATCGTTTGTAGGTGGGAGGACATGAAGGGGCTTGGTTTTCGCCTGCATGATACCTCGTACATTCGGGATGCGCCATTCAGCCAGGCCTTTTTGTGCGCTCAAGACGAGGGGGAGCGGCGCCTCAATATGTTCCTTTCCCCCATCTATCTCTCGGGTTAAGTGGGCCTTTCCATTGGAGAGTTCTATGCTCGTAGCGTAGGAAATGAATGGTAAGTTGAGGAGAGCGGCGACCATGCCGGGCACCTGAGCCCCATTGTAATCTATAGACTCTTTCCCAAACATGAGAAGCTGGAAGCCTTTGTCTGCCGCATAAGCAGCGATTTGCTTGGCTACAAAGTATGCATCTACGGGGTCCGCATCTATCCGAACTGCCTCATCAAACCCCAACGCCAATGCTTTGCGCAAAGTCGCATCCACACTGTCTGTGGAGGAAGCACCGTTTTTTCCTACGCATAATACGGTTACCGTAGTTCCGGGGGTTTTTTCTTTGATTTCGGCGGCACGAGCTAAAGCAAAGTCATCATACGGATTTACGATGAAAGTTACGCCTTTGCGATCCAGCGCTCGCCCTTCCCCGTCAAACTGAATCTTCGTGGTGGTGTCTGGCACATGGCTAACACAACAGAGGATCTTCATCCCACGCAAATCAACAAAAAAACCCGCATGCGATTCTTTCAAAACCAAAATGGCCCCCCTGTGGAAGGCCCTAAGGCATGGAAGTGGGCAAAGACGGAGAGAGGGTTTTGGGATTAGAACCTTATACGCAGACCGCCAATGAGGTCAAATTGAGGTTTGGGTTGGGAGATGTTAGCATAGAGGTTCGCTTGTCCGAAGAGTTCCACGAAGCCCAAAGGGAAAAGCATGCCGGCGCCGGCGTGGCCGAGGGCGGTAGTTTGCATAGTTTCTGGGGAGTAGCGAAGTCGCAGACCAAAGTCAAGGTAGGGGGCAATAGGGGCTGCTCGGCGACAGGCGCCTTTGCAAGGGGAGAAGGTGAGGAACTGGCTTAGGGAGAGGCCGGCGGTCCAAGCATTTAGGTCTTTTCCTGCTTGGACGCCTAAGTGGAGGTAAGGGTTGCTGCCTAAGACCGTACGGAGAGAAGCTACCCGAAGACCGTCTTTGGAAATGGCGACGCCGAGAGCAGTTACGCCTTCTTGTGCTTGGGCGAGCCCGAGGCTCAAGCCCACCATCAAAACCGCTTTGATTAGCTCGTTT
>JAVVHK010000081.1:0-6896 GCA_032249525.1 Bacteroidota bacterium
CCCGTGGGGGGGGGCCCCGCCGCCCAAAAAGAAGCTCTATCCCAGGAAACGGCATAAGACCAGCGGGCCGAAGAGCTGGGGAGGGATTTTGGGGTGTTTTGTAGAGCCTTTGATGCACGGCCAGCTCAAATTTTTCCCCAAAGGAAGGTCTATCGCTTTAGAAGGTCCGCCAAGGCCACCTCTATAGTGGGGAAAGCAAAGGCGAAGCCCGCTTCTAAGAGCCGCTTGGGAAAGGCGTACTGACCCTTGTGGAGGGTGTCCGCCAGATCGCCATAAAGCCAGTAGAGAGGCCCCCGGGGAATAGGGAGAAGGAACAGAGTTCCTTTATGACGCCCGATAGATTCGGCTAACTGGCGAGCAGAGACAGGATGAGGAGCGCATACATTGTGAGGGCCGCTTGCCTCAGGATGATCCATAGCCCAGAGCAGTACTCGCACCGCATCCTGAATGTGTATCCACGAAAATCCCTGAGTCCCGGGGGAAAAGTAAGTTCCTACCCCCAGCTGGAAGCCCTGAAGGAGCTTAGGAAGGGCACCGCCTTCCCGAGCCAGCACAACTCCAAACCGGGCAATGAAAGGGGAAGTAGGAGCTTTTTGAGCGGCGGCTTCCCAAGCCTGAGCCAAACCCGACAAAAAATCCTCCCCAGGTGGATGCTCTTCCGTGCAAAGCACCTGAGATAAACTATGCCCATAATACCCCACCGCCGAAGCGCTAATGAGTCGAGGAGGCTTAGACGCCCTCTGAAGCCAAGCCACCACGGCCTCCGTGCTATCAACCCGACTGTGCCAAAGGACCTCTTTGTAAGCTGAGCTCCAGCGCCGGCCCGCAATAGAAGCCCCCGCTAAATGCACCACAACCTGAAAATCCTCGGCTCGCAGATCCGCAGGTACCTGCCGACCATCCCAGAGAGCATACCTAACCTTCTCCCGAGCCGAACGGGGCCGCCGAGTAAGAATCACCACTTCATTCCCTCTTTCTACCAGCCTTTCTGCCAATGCCCTTCCAATGAGGCCCGTCCCTCCCGTAATAAGCACTCTCATCCTGCCTCTAAACAAAAAACCTCAGAAGAGGCCGATGGGAGCCCCGCGCACATCCAGGGGAATGTGGATATGCCATACGGCATGGTGGAGAATGTCGGATGCCTCCTGCGGCTTTCGGGCGGGGCCAAAGGCATCTCCCCAGAGAGGGAAATACAAGCCCATCACAAACCGATCCCGAAAACGAATCACCCCCACTCCTAAGCTAAGGCCCACGAGCTGCTGACGGGTCTCAGGGAGATAACCCACATCGCCCCGCAAGCGCAAAAAAGAAAACTTTGGTGCGGGCACTTCGGCGCTGGCGGTGAGTAGGCGGCGAGTCAGCAGGGTATCCGAGGGAAGGCGGAGACCGCCTTGGGTTTCGGGCATTTGACGGCTGAGAAAGCGCGGGGCGCTTAGCCGAAACCTATCCAAAAGCACCTCTTCGCCAAAGGGATCATATCCCGAGGGCCGTAGGTAAAGGTAGGAGGCAGCAGGGCCACTCAAATACCCGGCATAAGCTCGGGCCCACAAGGCCCATCGCCGAAAAACCTGCCAAGAGAGCCGCCCTTCCACCTCTAAACGAAAATGCCCCCGCCAATCCACCCCAGCCGACATAAAGCTATACCAGGTGAGAATAGCCTCCTCCCGACGAACCTCCCAGTCTAAGGCCGTATAAACGGGGCGAGCTTGATTTTCCCATCGGTAAGCGCCGTCCACATCCGCAAAAGCCAGTTGATAAGTGCGCAAACGCCAGGTCTCATGCCAGCCAAAGCGATCCTGAGGGGCTCTCTTGTGAGCTTCTATGCTCAGCTTTGTCCGTAAAAGGCCAGAAAATGCCATGAGACGCCCCCGCACCTCCACAAGATACCAGGGATAAGTGGGAAAAGCTCGCAGGGTTACGCCCGCACTGCCTCGCAACGTCCCCTGCAAAAAGCTGTACATGGGGAGAAGATGAAACTCAAGCAGCCGCTTGGGGAAAAGGCCATGATTGATGAGAAGGCCGGCCATAAGCCCATCTCGGAAGTTATACCCTACCAGGGGCGTAACTCCTATCCCCACACGGGTAAGGAGAGGATAGCTCCCTGGCCCCAGATGGATTTTAGGCCGCTGATAAGTGCGAAAGAGCCCCCGAGTAAAGTAAAAGTTATTCCCCACCCGCCGCTCAAAGAGAGCCTGGTGGGGATTTAGGGCAATGAGATGGGTCTGCGGAGGAGCTTCCAACGTGTCTTTGGCCCCCACAGCCAAGTAATGGGTGTGGAGGGGACGTCCCTCTTTGCTTAGGAAAAGCACTTCCAAGCGAAGGTCCTGCCAAAGGCCGTGGGGCTCTTCTACATGCAGCACATAACGGCTACCCCCTAACGGCTTCACCCGCAAGCGAAAATCCGGCTCCTGATCGCTATACAAGGTCCTAAGGAAGCTCTGCGCAGGAATACCTTCGCTTTGAAGGGTGGCTGCCCAATCCTCCGGATAAGGATGCCGAAAAGCCCACTCCTGAAAGTACCGCTGCATGGCTCGATCATAGCGGGAGCGGCCTTCCGACGCCTCCAAAGCCCATAATAAAGCGCCCGTGCGCTG
The DNA here is from genome assembly GCA_032249525.1 of Bacteroidota bacterium. Lineage (GTDB taxonomy): Bacteria > Bacteroidota > Bacteroidia > SpSt-205 > SpSt-205 > JAPYWM01. The sequence continues at coordinate 2,595 of JAVVHK010000081.1, forward strand.
ATATACCCCTACCCCATAGTTTATCATGCTGTAAAACTCCGAGCTCAGGGAGAGCGGCTGGTCCAGATTCCAGTGATGCAGAAGCAAAAGGTAGGGATTACTAGGAGAGAGGAAGAGAGAGAGCTTGGAGAATTTGAGGGGGAAAGGGAGGCCGCTGACTTTGACTCTGGCCGAGAAAGTGCCGAGAGCCGTGTCTATGGGTAGCTGAGGAAAGGCGGTCCCGCTAAGACGCTGCTCGTAATAGGTATTGATTCCCTCATCTTGCCAGGGGTGCAGGCGTTCGTTGGAACCGAGGAGGCCTTGGAACCAGTTATGCCCCACCTCGTGATGAATGACGGTGCGAAGACTACTGGTGTCTATGTTACAGCCGGCGATGACGGTGATCATGGGGTATTCCATGCCGCCGCCGGCTCCGAGGGCCCCTTCTACTGCCGTGGCATGCGAATAGGGATAGGGGCCGACCCAGTTGGAGAGGTTAGTAACGGCCTCTGCGATGTAGCGGGGAGCCTGCTTCCAGCTTTCGGCGCAGGTAGGCCGAAAGAGCGCTACGCAGGCCACCCGATGCCCATTCGGTAAAACTACAGTATCACTGAGAATAGCATAGCGCGGGTCCGCAAACCATGCAAAATCATGCACACTATCTTGTACAAAGAGCAGTGTCTTGGAAGGGGCTAAGCTGGTAGTGTCCCATTGGGGGAGGGGGCCTCCCTCCAAGAGCCATTGGCGAGTTTCAGCCTCCCGCTGCCGAAGCCAGGCTATCTCAGAGCTCGTCTCCAACCGCCCCGTCGCGCCCACCACATAAGTCTTTGGCACCGTAATCTCCACCTCATACCGCCCCCACTCACTATAAAACTCCCCCAAATCTAAGTAAGGCAAGGGATGCCACCCTTTCCGGTCATACACCGCGGGCTTGGGATACCACTGCGTGATCTGAAACTGAGACCCCACCCTCCCCAAACGAGAAAAAGTCTTAGGTAGCTTCACCCGAAAAGGAGTCTCTATGACGGCCTTCCCTCCCGGCGGAAGGGGCTCCGGAAAAGGAAGCCACACCACATCAGGCGCCCTTCGCAAAAGATAGAGCGAGTAGCCCGAAGCTGGCTTAGGCCCTTTGGAAGCCGGCAGCGACCGCACCGGCTCCCCATTTACAGTAAAGCTTAGGCTATCCATGTAGCCCCGCTCCTCAGCCTTCGCAAAATGGAAGATTTCTATACCATTTCGGCGCTGCTGAATAGCATAGGGCGTGTGGCGGTCTTTGTAGGCATTGGGCCACAAATGCATGTAAAGACCCGGGAGCGTATCCGGAGAGCGGTTTTCATAAGTGAGCCGAAGATGACCCCGCAAAAGGCCCTTTTGGGGGTCTAACTGGACCCGAATCTGATAAGTTACCCGCTGCTGAAAGTAAGGTCGTTCAGGGCTTTCCGAAGGGCGGGATACTTGTGCAAAAAGAAGAGAGAGATAAGCCAAAAGGGTGGCCTCTTTCAAGCGGCGCATGAGGCAAAGGTAGATGACAAACGAAGAGAGTGCTTGCCTTCAGGGGCCTGTCCAAGGAGGGCTTTCCGAGGCAAGCGAACCTAAAAGCCCTAACTTTGTTCTGTATGAATCGCCGGGAGTTTTTGCAGTGGCTGGGGATGCTGGGCTTGACCCGCTTAGGTTTAGCTCGCCAATGGAAGCCGGTCTGGCTCCCCCCCATGATAGAAAGCTCTCAGACTTACCCTTTTGAGCTGCCGAACCTCCCTTACCCCTATGAAGCGTTGGAACCCTACATTGACACGCAAACCATGAAAGTCCACCACCAGGGGCACCACGCAGCGTATGTGAATAACCTCAATAGAGCCTTATCGGACCTACCGGAGTTCCAGAAGTATAGCCTGGAGGAGCTCTTAGCCAATCTTCATAAGATTCCAGAGCCTCAGCGCACGGCGGTGCGCAATCACGGCGGAGGGCATTGGAACCACAGCTTTTTTTGGCCGCTTTTGACGCCTAAGCCCCAGGAGCCCTCCATGGCCCTTCAAAAACAGATTGCTAATCGCTTTGGAAGCTGGGCGGCTTTTCGGGGACAACTCTTAGATGCAGGCGCTCGGCTCTTTGGCTCAGGGTGGGTCTGGCTCATCCTGACCCCTCAAGGACAATTAGAAATCACCACCACCCCCAACCAAGACAACCCCCTTATGCCCGTAGCACCCCTCCAAGGCAAACCTATCCTCGGCATAGATGTGTGGGAACATGCCTACTACCTCAAGTACCAAAACCGGCGCACCGAATACCTCAGCGCTATCTGGAATATCATCAACTGGGCCCAAGTAGAGGCAAACCTGGGATAGATGCGGCGGTTTGGGCTGATCGTCCTTTTGCTGATTCTGGTGCTGGGGAGTGTATGGACTTACAGGATGTTTGTGCGGCCGCCCCAGCGCAAAGCCCTCTGGCAAAATATCCCCGCCAGTGCCGCCGTCTGGTTTTATACCCCATCTTTCGCCCGCACCTGGAAAAGTTTTCGCTCTCACCCTCTATGGGAAGTCTGGCAGAAAAGCCCCCACCTCTCCCAGAGCTTTGAAACGGCCCGAAGCTGGGATTCCCTTCTCAGAAAGTATCCCACCCTCTTTGAGTGGCTGGGAGATAGAGGAGTCTTAGTGTCGCTGCATCCCGTGGGGCGGGAGTGGGAAGCCTTGTATTTATTGGAGGCGCCCTTTCTGGCGAAATTAGGGGATTGGCGGGGAGAAATGGCCCAGCAGGCTCAGCGCTTCGGCTGGCAAGTAACCTTAGTAGAAAAAGATGGTTACACCCTATGGAAGCTCCCTGAGGGATACTTAGCCCCGGCTGGGGAGATGCTTATCTTTTCGGCGCGATCGGAGCTGCTCGTCCAAGTCTTGAAGGGGCAGGAAGTACTTTCCCCGCCTTGGGACTGGTCTACCTCGGGCTGGCAGGGGAACGAACCCATTCTTTACATAGGCTGGCAAGGGGAAAAGCTATCTGAACTCTTTGGGCTCTCCGCGCTGGAAGCCCTCCGAACCCTCTCCTGGGGCGAAGGCCGCCTCTATCTTACGGACGAGGGCCTTTCCCTCAAAGGCCAGGCTCTCACAGAAGCACCCCTCTGGGAAGCCCTCATCCCCCTCCAAAACAGCCCCACCGATATTTTGCCCCAGACTACCAGCCTCGTCGCCGCCCTCACCCTAAAAGACCCCGTCTCCTACTACCAGACCCAGCTCCTCCCCCGCTGGAAAAAAGACATTGAAACCGCCGAAAAGTGGCTGGGCCTCTCCTTTGAGGAAAGTTTCATTCAGCATCTCAGTGGAGATGTCATCCTAGCGGCGATCCCCCAGCCCCTCTTGCTTTTGCGCCTGCGAGATGCCCCCGCCTTCTCTAAGAGCCTGGATAAGTTTCACCGTCGTCTAAGGAGCCGAACCCCCCTCAAAGACAAGCCCCTCACGCATCGGGGATATGTCATTCATCACATTGAGGTCAAGGGGCTTTTTCGGTGGCTTTTGGGTAAGTACTTCTCCGGTTGGGAGGCACCGTATGTAGTGCAAGTGGGGGACTGGGTGGCGATCGCCCAGAGGCCTGAGCCTCTCCAGTCGTTCCTCAATGCTGCCATAGAGCGGCGGTTTCTCTCGGAGCGGGTGAGTTGGGCTCAGGCCCTCCCCTTAGAAAGAAGTTCCTTTGCCCTGTATCTCTTGGCAAGCCCCTCCGAGTGGCTTTCGGCTTTTGTGCCAGCCTCCGCCGTGCCTCAGTGGCGGGCTGAGCTAACCCCTTGGGAAAGTGGCGCCTTCGCCATAGACCAGCCTAAAACCGGACACCTGCGTTACGAGCTCCTGCTGCGCCTACGAACCTCAAACTCCACCCCCAGCGATAACCTCTCCTCCCCCCCCTTGGCTCTGCCTACGCTCCACAAAGAAGACAGCCTCCAAGAAAACGTGCAGGAAGAATACTACCCCAATGGCGTGCTCAAAAAACGAGCCTTCATAGTCAATGGCGAGTTGGAAGGCGAATACGTAGAATACCACCCCAACGGCCTGATCAAAGTGCAGGGATATTACGAGCAGGGGAAAAAGGTGGGCGTGTGGCGCTATTATGATAAGAAGGGGACGCTTGTACGCGAGGAGACTTGGAGTTTAGATACAGCTGAGTAAATGCAGAGTGCCTAAAACATTTTAGACACCTGTCGAAACCCTGTATCCACCACTTAGGCGACCACACCCTCCCACAAGAGGGTGAATATAGAGGCCTTATCCTAAGCAAGGAGTTTCTTTTGTAGGGCCGCCGCCCGCCGAAGGCGGGCGGCGGCCCCATGCTGAGGCGGCGGCCCGC